>NZ_JBIPCR010000017.1:0-144974 GCF_044007335.1 Flavobacterium sp. FlaQc-48
GGGCTCACCTCTTCCCATCCCGAACAGAGTAGTTAAGCCCGCCTGCGCAGATGGTACTGCAGTTATGTGGGAGAGTATGTCGTCGCCTTTCTTTTAAAAACCCTGTTTCACTGGAACAGGGTTTTTTATTCTTTTTTTTACTTATTCAGTTATAAGTAAATATAAGGTACCTTAGCTCAGATGGTAGAGCAATGGACTGAAAATCCATGTGTCCCTGGTTCGATCCCTGGAGGTACCACATAATGCTCGGATGGTGAAATTGGTAGACACGCTGGACTTAAAATCCAGTGAACAGCAATGTTCGTGCGGGTTCAAGTCCCGCTCTGAGTACTAAAACTTCAATTGGCTATGCTAATTGAAGTTTTTTTTTGTTCAAAAAAATTGGAAATTGCTAAGATTAGGGGATCAGGTTCAAAAGTTGGGATCAGCACAAAAACATTTGGAATAATAAAAATTAAAAAAGACTGTCTATATGAAATGCAGATATAATATCTGACAAAACGGATATATTACCGGATATTTTTTATCTTTGAAACTCAGACTTTTTAATCCAAACGGCTTAATCTTTGAGCCTTAAGAATTGATAATCATTATGGAACAAAAAATACATCAGGGAAGAAATGTAAAACGCTTCAGAGAAATGCTTGGCATCAAACAGGAGGCATTGGCTTTTGATCTTGGAAAGGAGTGAAATCAAAAGAAACTTTCTATGTTAGAGCAAAAGATGTAATTGAAGATGATATACTTAATCAGATCTCGGGTGCATTAAAAATTCCTGTTGAAGCTTTTCAGAACTTTAATGAGGAGCAAGCGGTAAATATTATTTCAAATACATTTGATAATGGAGCTTTCTTAAACACAGGTCATAGTGCAACATTTAATGTAAATCCAATAGAAAAATTGATTCGGCTTCATGATGAAAAAATAGCTTTATACGAGCGTATGTTGAAAGAGAAAGATGAAATGATGGCAAGGCTTGAAAAATTAATCACTAAATAATCATTGGGATATTAGTTCTATAAAGAGACTTTCGGGTCTCTTTTTTTGTTTTTGGAGCATTATTTCGGGATCAATACAATATTTATTGTGCTCTGCTTGCGTTAGGGATGGGAGTGATATCCTTTTGCGAGGCAGTAGATTTTCTGTATACACTATAGGTCTTCCCGCAAAAGATTTAACGGACAGCCCGGCCCGGAGGGAAACGCCCATATTACTCTATCAGTGGAATCTTTTTATATTGTTTCATATGAAATTTAAGGATTTTCTTTATCAACATCATTTATAAATTTAATGACACCAGTCATAAAGATTTTTTGATCGTCCCACATGGCCAGATGACTTCCGTTTGGACAGTATAAATAGCGTCCTTTTTGGACTAATTTACTTTGTTCTTCCATTGCTTTTGGATCCATGGTGTCGTATTTAGCACCAATCATAAGGGTTGGAATTGCAATTTCATGTAAACGATTTTTAATATCCCATTTTGCCAAACGACCACTAATACCAAATTCGCTTGGTCCCTGCATTATGGTGTAAATTTCATTATTAATATGTTTGCTGGCACGATTTAGTCCGTCTGGCCAGTCTTTTAAGCGACATAAATGCTGTTGGTAATAATTTGGAATGAGTAATTCCATGTAACGCGGATTATTAAAGTCTTTTTTGGCTTCAATTGCTCTGATTTCAGCTAACACTTCCGGTTTCATTTGTTTGGCCAGTACTTCATCAGCATATTTTCCATAATCCGGGGCGCTAGCCATCATATTTGCTACCAATAAGCCTTTCATGTTTTGTTGGTATTTTAAGGCATATTCCATAGCGAGTATTCCACCCCACGAGTTTCCTAATACATAAAAATTATTTTTATCTGCTCCAATGGCTTTACGTACTTGTTCAACTTCTTCGACAAAACGTTCTGTGGTCCACAAACTGCTGTCTTTTGACTGATCACTGTAATAAGATCCTAATTGATCGTATTCATAAAATTCAAATCCTTCGCGTTGAAAGAAAGTTTCAAAACACTCCATATATTCATGTGTCATTGCCGGACCTCCGTGTAATAACAGTACCTTAATTTTAGGATTAGTCCCGAAACGTTTGGTCCACACTTTAAAGTCTCCTACAGGAGTTTTTATTGGAATCATTTTTACTCCTGCTGATTCGACATTGTTTTTTTGATTATATGTAAAATAGTCGGTAAGAATGTTTTTTTTGTAATCATTTTTACAAGAAGTCAAAAGAAAAATGGTAGCTAAAACAAGGATATAACGCATAGATTTAGAATTAGTAGTGATAGATTTCTGTTGGATTAAAAATACAAATTAAAATTTATACTCATCTAATTATCTTGTTTTGAGTATAATGTATTTCGCTATTTTTATATTCTTATAGTTGGTCCGTTATTTTTAGGATTTAAAACGAAAATCACTATTTATAGTGATGTATAAAATTTGTTTGGATTGTAGTTTTGTAACTAATAGAATAAGATAAAAGATTTAGCAATGGATTGGAAAGTAATAAAACTAATGTTTTAGTTCATTATTGTTTTTACGAATACTAGCTTCTAATAGACAAAATAATTTTGTACAGGAATATCACTCTTTTTCTGTCTAAGATAAATTATTAAATGGGGGATATTTTCATTGTACTGTAAAGAAAATGTTGTTGGGCTAATATTATATAGATACGGGCTTATAGCTGACGATAATTATGACGGGGCGGATTTGGGGGCCGCCTTTGTTTTTTTAACTGAACTGTCTTAAATGCTAACGATAAATTATTTAATATCTATTTCATTAATCAACCAAACCATTTTCGACAGCATATTTTACTAATCCGGCTGTATTTTTTGCATTCAGTTTTGAGAGTAAATTTTTGCGATGCGTATTTACTGTATTCAGGCTTATGAATGTTTTCTCAGCAATTTCAGCCGTATTATATTCGTAAGCTATTAAAACTAAAATTTCTTTTTCACGAGAACTAAGTTCCGTTAAATTCGAAACCTGTTTTTCAATTTTTGAGCTGTTTAAAAGGTGTTTTTCTGCTGTTTCTTTAGAAAAATAATTTTCACCGTTTACAATAGTGTGAATCGCTTTTAGCAATTCTGATTTTTCGGCATTCTTCGATAAATAACCATTCACACCAATTCTGATCAATCTCGAAATAATCATAATATTGCTGTGCGTGCTCACTACCAGTATTTTGACATTCAGGAAATCCTTTTTTAAAATTTTGCTTAACGCAATACCATCCATTTCAGGCATACTAATGTCTAAAATAATCAGATCAATATTTTCTTTTTTTATGATTTCGAGTGCCTCAATTCCATTAAACGCTTTGCCTGCAATATTTATTTCGGGTTCCTGTTCCAACAAAGAAGCAATTCCTTGTAGAAACATGGTGTGATCATCGGCAATAAGAAGGTTTATTTTATTCATCTTGTAAAAATATAGTATTGTTTCTTTGAGGAAAATTAAAATTTGCTTTTCAATTCATCCGGCTGATCTTTTAAATCGATTCCTTTTCGATTATTTTTTGGTTGGACTGTTGCATCCGAAATTGGAATTTCAATATTTATAATTGTACCTCTTTTGGGTTTCGAATCAATCAGAAAAGTACCATTTAATTTTTGAATCCGCGTTTCTAAATTAATAAAACCAATTCCTTTGTTGTAATTTCTAGCATTAAAACCAATACCATTATCTTCAAATAAAAGGTTTAAATCATTCAATATCAGGTTTAATTGAATTTCAATTTGACTCGCTTTTGCGTGTTTGATCGTATTGGTTAAAAGCTCCTGGATAATTTTGAAGGTTTCAATTTGAATATTTTCATTCATCTCATTAATTTCCTTTTTTGGATAGGTTAAAAAGGAAATTTTTAAATTACTCGCGGCACTAATATTACTTAGATAAGATTCCAGCACTTCACAAAATTTATTCTGACTGAATTTCTTCGGAATCAACGTATGCGACAAGTTTCTAACCTGTTGATATGTTTCATCCAACTGAAGATTGATGTTGGTAATATTTGACCAATTAGAATTACTCAAGTGGTTCAATTGCAGCTTTATTGCAGCCAAATTTCCACCAATACTGTCATGCAATTCCTGTGCGATTCGTTCACGCTCTTTATCCTGACCGCTAATAGATGCCTTAATTAATTTTAATTCCTGTTCTTTCAGAATTCCATTAATTTTTTGGGAACTTATTTCTGCTTGTTTAATATTGACTAGACGTTGTGCTTTAAGTCGTTTATAATATTGAAATAAAAGACCTGTAATAGGAAGCAATAAAAATAAGAAGGCAAGAATGGTGAAGAGTTTGGTCTTTTTTTCCTGGCTAATTTCGAGGGCTTTGAGTTGTTGGTCTTTTTTAAGAAGCGAGATTTCATTTCTTTTTTTATCTGAAGAATTTTGAAAAAATAAAATCTTGTTTTTGCTTTCCTGATCACTAATTTCTTCCTGAAGGCGCATATTTTTTATTGCCTCATTTTGATTTGCTACAGTTAATTTTTTAGTCGCATTTTCAAATTGCAATACCTTAATTTCTTTTTCTTTTTGAGCTGTTTTATATTTAATTTCCAGTTCATTAATCTCTTTTGTCTTCTGAAGTTTATTAATAGAGTCTTTAATCTGATTCGATTTTTCTAAATAGGAATAAGCATTTTTATATTCATCCTGAGCCAGTGCCACTTTTTTTAGCTCCTCATAAAAATAGATTTGATCTTTAAGAAAACCAAACCTGATTGCTTTTTGTAAACCTTCAGAAAAAATGATTTTAGCTTCATTATACTTCTTTACATCAATGTACAAATCACCAACATTGCCACGCGCTATGAGTTCTAATTGATTTAATTCATTTTTATCTGCAATGATCAAAGCTTGCTGATACATTTTTAAGGCTTCGGCTGTTTTGTGCTGCAACTGATAATTAGCGCCCAAACCAAGTAAAATAACGGTTCGGCCTTGATTATTATTTGTTTTTTTACACAGCATTTCACCTTTTTTATAATAAAAATCTGCATCGTTATATTCTTTCATTTCCGAATAAATATCACCAATGTTAATATAACTGCCCAGGATTATTTCGGGATCGTCTTTATATTCAAGGCATTCTTTAAACAATTTCAACGCATTGTCATATTCACCTAATTCACTGTATACAAGAGCCAGGCCATGTTTGTGTGTATAAAAAAGATTTTTCTCGTTATACTTTTGCGAAGTTTCAATACCTTTTATGTGCCATTTTTTACTTTCGTTAAGTAATCCTTTCTTTTTATAATTGATAGCCAAAATATTATATCCCAACGAATACAATCGGTTTTTTAAAGAATCATTAACGGCGGTATTAAATTTTAAAGCCTTATTAGTATAGTAAATAGAAGAATCAATCACTGCTCTTTTATTAAAATAATACGCCAGTAACAAATTGGCACAAGCAACAGAACGATTGTTTTTTGAAGATTTTAATAGGGAATGGGCCTGCTGATACGCTTTTTTTTCGTCGCCTTTGTTGTATAAGGCAAAAAGTGTAGTAATCTTTTTTTCGTCTTTAACTTCAGTGTGGTTTTTAGAAGTACCAAGCGTCTTTTTATTTTCAATTTGCGCCTGCAAACTAAAAGATAAAAATAAGGACATCAAACAATGAAGTCTTTTCAAGTAGATAATCCTAAATAGTAGTTTTGTACTCAAATGCCAAAATGAATAAAGTTAAAGCCTTGTAAATTTGTGTTTTATAAGATTTAAGCAAATTTGCTTTAGGGATTAAAAGTACTATAAAAGCATTAATAAGTAATCGATAAAAATAATTTTTTTGCGGTAAGTTGTGATAATTACGGTTTAAAATTTAGGGAAATAAATAAGTAAAAATATCAAAGTTGGCATCATTAAAACGAAAGCTGCTCACTTTATGCATACCCATTTTTTCATGCGCTTTTAAAGATGCTTCGTTATCACTTTTGATAAATAAGATTCCTTCACGATTGGGTTCTAAACGTAGCAGCTCTTTAAACATAAGTTGCGCAAGGCCTTTTCCACGTTGATTTTGGCTGACACAAATTGGTCCATAGATATATGAATCCTCAGAACCGGAATATGATGCAGACATGGCATCAACAATAGGAACTTTACGTTTATTATTAACGGACTGAGATGTAGTAAGTAAAAAGCCGGCAATTTCATTATTTACAACTGCTATAATTTGAGGCATATCCGTCATCATTTCCTGAATTTGATCAGCTGTCAATTGTCCGGATAAAGTTCCGCCATGCGAAATTTGATTTGCTGTCTGAAGCTTTATAATTCCATCTAAATCATTTAGAGCGGCAATCTTTATAAGAATAGATTCTGTCATAAGGTTTTTATTTATAATGAGTTATAAGTTAATAAAATTTTGTTTTGAAAAATAATAAAGGTTTCTTAAATTGATTTGAATGCATTTCTGCTTGTTGTAAATTAGTGAAAGAATAGTATTAATTTTAAATATTCAAATCATGAAAAAGATACTCACACTTGCTTTATTATTGTTTGGCTTTGCCATAACGGCAAACGCACAGAAGAAAATTGAAGTTACTGACCTGCCAAAACCGGCACAGGATTTTTTGAAACAACACTTCAGCAACAGTCCTGTAGATGTTGTTAAAAAAGATGCTGAACACGGTGAAAAAGGATTCGAAGTGAAACTAAAGGACGGAACAGAAATAGAATTTTGGAAAGACGGTTCGTATCGTGAAGTAGATGGAGGTAAAAAGCCAATTCCAACTGCATTTATTCCTGAAGCAGTTAAAGCGTATGTAGCGAAAAATCATCCAAACGAAAAGATAACACACATTGACTACGGTCACAAAGATCTTGATGTCGATTTAACGAACAATATCGATCTGGAATTTACCAAAGAAGGGAAAATCTTAAAAGATAAAAAGGACTAATAAGAACTATTTGTATAATTAAAAAGCCTCATTATTATTTGTCTTTTACGATGAATTAATATTGAGGCATTTATTATTTAAAAGCTGTTTTTTCCTGAAAGATTCTCTTGTCATAAAATAGATATATTTACATCTCATATTCTTGATTTCATGGAAGAAAATAAAAATGTAACGATTTACGATATTCCTGAAAGGCTTAATTGGGCTACGTCAACTATCTCAAGAGCGTTAAAGGGTCATCATACTTTTAGTGATAAAACAATAAAGAAAGTAAAAAAACAGCTAAAGAAATGGGCTTTGTTTCTAATACTCTGGCGGCGGGTTTACGTAGGAAATAAAACCAAAACCATTGGTGTTTTTAATCCCAACAGTTACACAGCCTTTCTTATCTTCTTTGATTAGCGGTATTGAAAATTACAGTCCAAACATTGGACAACTCTATAAAATCCAAAAGCCATTCGCTATTAGCAATGGCTTTTTTATTGATTTAGATTAATTAAGAACACCAATCTTATTATTCGTTCATAATATTAAATTCGTCAACAACGCTTTTATCAAAATGGTGTTGAAAATGTATTTTATATTTCTCAATCAAATTTTCTGGAAAATAAAAGAAAACTGAAACAGAATGCTCCATAGCAAGTTGAATATCAGTATCTGAATTAAGAACATAATTTATTTCGGTTACTCTTATGAAAGTTTTTAAAAAATCTTCCTTCCCAAATTCATTTAAATTTTCAGTAAAATGAGGATTGTGAAAAAACAGGTCCACGAACAGTACTATATTTTTAAAACATAAAAAATTATCCGAATCAATCTCTTTATATTTATTTTGGAAAAAAAGAAGGACAAAACGTTTAAAAATCTGGGTAATCCTGTTTGCTATAAATTTCTCAAGTTCTTCATGCGAATCCGGATATAATTGAAAAAGGATAACTAATAAAGATATATTTTCTCTTAATGTATGATCATTTGAGTCTTCAAAATTAGCAGCAAGCTGATCAAATATCTTTTCAAAAAACAGGAAGGGTTCTTCAATGACTAATCTTTTAAAAACGGAAGAATCACATTCTATTTTAAAATCCTCTAATAATATTTCAAATTCCTTCATTTTTTCAAATTCTTTTTGTGCGTTAAGCGAAAAAATCCAAGCTTCCCATTTACCTGATATTTATGCGTAAAACGTTTAAGGTTAAATCAACCCCTTTTAATTGGTCTAAATTCTGTTTACACTCAAATGCCCTTTCCTCCTGATGTGCCTTCTTTTTTTCTATAAAAGACTCATGTGTAAGTGATATGCTTGTGATAAATGAATCATTTAAGAACAGAGCATATTCTAAACCATCCGGAATATACTTGGGATCAAGTCCCTTAAGGACTAAAATATTTTTGTTGGCAAGAAAAAAAATATTGGTTACCAGTACACCTTTTTCGTTCAGCATAATTCTAAAATTTAAGTCGTAATTCCATTAATCAATTAAAATTCAGGGACATTAGGATACAGTAATTTTTTAGACCTTATATCATTAAAATAAAACAGATACTTTTTGTGATCCCTGTCATATATACAAGAATACTCAGGCATTGGTATTTGATAATAGTTACAGATCCAACTGGCTATTCCTAAAAACAAGCCTTCTATTTGAAAATTTAAAAAATCAAATTCAATTTTATCGATTTCGATGATTGTAATCTTTTTATCCGGAATACTATCAGATACCCACAAAAGACCGTTTTCTAAATAAAACTTGTTGGCATAAATAAATTTGTTTTGCTTTGAAATATTTAATTTCAAAAATAAAGAATCATTAATCTGGGTAAGATTAGTTTCTGCCTCTAAATCCTCTTCTGTAACATCGTTTATTTTTCCGGTAAATTCGATTAGAATTCCCCAACTACTTTTAAATAATCTAAAACAAGAGTTGTGATTTTCCATAATTAAATATTCTTAATCAATCAAGATATAAGTTGATCAAAAAATGATTGTGACTTTTTTTGATATAAATAGCCTCAAGTTCATTCAGGAATTGTTCCAGACAATCAATAGCTTCATCACCTTTTATTTCAATTTCAACCGTATTTCGGCTATTGATACTATACATATCAAAAGAATCAAGCGGTAAATTATGATGTTCTAATAATAATTGGAAATCGTCCCAATTAAAATTATTTCTCATTTTAATATTATAAACTATTTCGTTCCAGTCGGGAACAATAGCTTCCTGACGGGGAAAAATCACCTCGTTATCTCCATATTCCAAGAAAAACTCAACTATATGTGTAAATTCATATTGGTTTGTTTTTTTGTTAATTTTCAAAGGTCCCTGGCTAGATACTAAATTTAGCCTTTCATCTTTATATGGATTGGAATATCCTTTGGGCTGAAAAAAAACAAATGTAAGATCATTAAAATCCACTGTCCTGATTATTTCAGTATCATCTCCAAGGATCTGATTAATAAAGTCTTCCATAAAGAACTATTTTGTTTTAAATTTATATAATGAAAATGTCTTTTTTATTTTAACTTACTATGATTTTTTATATTGATGTTTTAGAATTGTATTACCCTTTCAAAACAAATTTAATTTAAAAACCCAAACGGCAATATCATTTTGCAAACAACAATATTTCTTTTTTAATATTTCTTTTATTACAATCAAAAAAAGCCCGTTTTTTAAATTTAAGGAAATTGACTACATCCCCATTTTTTTTGAAAATAAACAGATTTTTTTATCTGGAATTAATGGAAAGAAATGTTTTTAATAAATCCTTTTTTATGACGAGAAAGAATTAACGATTATAAATTTTTTTAGCAGTATAATTAAGGAAAGTTTGTATTTCTACTAATTTGGTAGAGTTTTGATGCTGGGCATGGAAATCCAACAGAAGTTCTTGGCTGCGACCAAATTAAATTTATTGAATTATTTTATTATGTTTGCTCAAAAATATAATTCTTCAAAATAAAAACAATTGTCAAATCCTGATTTAAATTCCGATACTATTCTGGTAAATCGTTTACGTAACGGTGATGAATCGGCATTAACAGAGCTGTACAACCAATTCTGGCAATTGTTATTTATGTCATCTTATAATGTTATTAAAGACAAGGAATTGTGCGAAGATATTATTCAGGATATTTTCATGAATATCTGGCACAACCGCGAAAAACTGGAGATTCATATTTCGTTAAAAGGATATATGTATGCCTGCGCCAGATATCAGGTTTTTAATCATTTAAAGAAAAATAAAGACAAAATTCACATTGAACTTTTTGATGATTTAGAGAAACGTTTTCAGCATACAACACCCGAAACTGAAATGATGCACGACGAATTGGTGCAGCAAATTAATCTCATTATCGCAACCCTTCCGGAAAAATGCCAACTGGTGTATAAACTAAGCCGCGAAGAACAGTTGAGCCATAAAGAAATAGCAGAACGCTTACATATTTCTACGAAAACAGTAGAAAACCATATTACCAAAGCACTTCAAACCATTCGTTTATCGATGGGAAGCTCGGCCAGTGTAACCATGGTTTTATGGCTTTCCAAAAACCTCTTTAAATAAAACCTTTTTTTGATTTATAATGAACGATCAAAAAAGCAGCGTTACAAAAAACAGTCTGTCATTTCATCACGGGAAAATCAAAAATTTCTTATTTTTTTAGATGTTTTCCTTAAAAAACAAACAAATATTAAAAAAAATCCCATTTCGACTAGGGGATACATATCCTTTTGTGTACTTACTGGTTATACTCCTGTATTAATATAAAAAAAAATGAAAAAAGAAGAATTTTTGGTGTTACTAAACAGATATCTTTCTGGTGAGACCAATTTAGAGGAGAATAAAAAAATGCTGAATTATTACGAAAGTTTTCAAACTGCTCCAGATTGGGATACGTCCTTAGGGTCTAAAGAAGAACTTGAACACAAAATGCTGCATCGCATTCAGCAAACCATAAAAGCAGAAGAAGTACAAGTAATCCCGATGAAGCCATTTTATGCAAGACCAGTCTTTAAGATTACGGCGGCGGCTTCGGTTGTACTTTTAGTATCGCTTTCGGTATTGTTTACTACCAACCCTAACAAAACAAATATTCCAGTAGCCCATAAAAATATTGAGATTGGCAGTGATAAAGCAACTTTAACGCTCGAAGACGGATCTGTAATTGCACTGGAAAAAGGAAAAGCCTATACAGCAGGAAACGTTTCCAGTAATGGAGAAAAATTAGTATACAATCCAAAAAATGCAACAACTGCTATTGCAAATAACGTATTGACCATACCACGAGGCGGACAGTTTTTTATACAATTGGCAGATAGTACAAAAGTGTGGCTGAACTCAGAATCGCAATTAAAATATCCTGTCGCTTTTACTGACGGAACCACGCGCCAGATAGAATTGGTTTACGGAGAAGCCTATTTCGAAGTTTCGCCAAGTACCAAACACAAAGGTTCCAGATTTAAAGTAAAAACCCAGACCCAAAATGTGGAGGTTATAGGAACCGAGTTTAACATCAAAGCCTATCGTGATGAAACGTCAATTTATACCACATTGGTAAAAGGTAAAGTAGCGATTAGCAATGCAACCGCAAAAGAGTTCCTGGAACCAAGCGAACAGTCGAAAATAAATTTCAACAGCAATACCATTTCCATATCGAAAGTAGATGTTTATAATGAAATTTCATGGCGAAAAGGACTTTTTGTATTCAAAGGAATGCCGCTTGCAGCAATTGCCAAAGTATTGTCGCGCTGGTATGATGCTGATATTGTGTTTGCAGATCCGGCTTTAGGAAATGTGAAATTCAATGGGGTTTTAAATAAAAATCAAAAACTGGAAGACATATTAACCACCATCAAGAATATTAATTTTATTAATGCCTATGAGATAAAAGACCATAAAGTAATATTGAAATAAAAAGAAAAGGGATTAAAGCTTAGACTTCCGACGGTACTGCACTTTATCCCTTTTTTGAGTATTAATCAATTCATCCATTTTAACAACCGACCAACCAATTAACATGTAAATTTATGAAATTTAAATTAACCAGTGTCCTTTTCTATCTTAGAAAAGGGCTAATTATTAACATTATGAGAACCTTTATCTTCTTGTTTTGCACAACAATTTTTGGTTTTTCTCCAGTAAAACTTTTTTCACAAAATGCAAAAATTGTAATACCAGCGGATAAAACAGTAAGCGTTGACGAGGTTTTTGATATTATCAAACAGCAAACCAATTACACCTTTATTTATCAGGAAGATTTATTTAAAAAATTGCCCAAAGTACATTTAAAAAAAGGTACGATCAGAGTAAACGATTTATTAAAAGCCAGTTTTTCCAGTAAAGATTTTGATCTGAGTTTTACCAGTGGAAACACTATTGTTGTAAAGGAATTGCGAGAAGAAAGAGTAGTAGTACAGCAATCAAAAAATATAGAAATTTCGGGTACCGTCACTAATGAAAAAAAAGAACCAATTCCGGGAGTTAATGTAAAAGTCAAAGGAACAAATGCTACGGCCCAAACTGATTTTGACGGAAAATATACGATTACGGCACCAAATGACGGAATCCTGTTATTTACGTATATAGGTCACAGAGCTGAACTTATTGCCGTAAACAACAAAAAAGTAATTAATGTTACACTTAAAGAAGAAACCAAGCAACTGGAAGGAGTTGTTGTAAACACAGGGGTAACCGTTCGTAAAAAAGAACTAATTACCGGAGCAGTGACGATATACAGAGGAGAAGAATTAAGACAAATCTCTACTCAAAATGCCGTTCAGGCTTTAAAATCCTTAGATCCGTCTTTTATTGTTTTGAATAATAATTTAGTAGGATCAAATCCTAATATTCTCCCTACAATCGAGGTAAGGGGGCAAACGAGTTTAACAGCAAATCAGGTAGACAGTCAGTTTAGGGACGACCCGAATCAGCCGTTGTTTATTCTGGACGGATTTCCGACTACTTTACAGCAGGTTGTCGATTTAGATATTAACAGAATTGCGAGTATAACGTTATTGAAAGATGCTGCTTCGACCGCTTTATACGGATCCCGTTCTGCCAACGGTGTTGTGGTTATCGAAACGAATAAACCTTTGCCGGGACAATTACAGTTTTCTTATGTATATAATTCCTCCTATGAGTTAGCAGATTTAAGTGTGTATCATTTAATGAATGCCGAACAAAAATTAGAATTCGAAAGACTTTCCGGTGCTTATGTTACTTCTGCCGGTTCAACTGCCGCAACGCAATACCTTTGGGACCAGGAGTATAATAAACGTTTAGCCGCTGTACGTCGTGGCGTAAACACCTATTGGTTAAATGAGCCAATCCAGATGGGAATTACGTCAGGACATAGTTTGTCTTTTGGAGGAGGATCAGAAGAATTTAGATTTAATATTGCCGCAAATTATAAATCTTTAACCGGAACCATGAAAGGTTCTGAACACAATACCTGGGGATATAATACAACCTTAACGTACCGAAAAAATAAATTAAGCATCAATAATAACTTTTTTGTTTCGGGCGGAAACAATCAGGAATCCCAATACGGTTCTTTTGAAACCTGGGCAAAAGCAAGTCCGTATTATCCAAAGGTGAATGAAAACGGAGTGGTAACACGTTACTTAGATGGTTCTTCATTGCCAATACCATCAAATCAGCCTGTAATAGTAAACCATCCCGCTAATCCACTTTACAACGTTTCTTTGCCAAGTTATGATAAAGGGAATGATTTCAATTTCACGAACAACTTTGCAATCAATTATGATGTAAACCCACATCTTAAAACTACCGGTGCATTATCTGTTTCCAGAAATAGTTCTATAGGAACCGTATTTGTATCGCCTGATGACACAAGTTTTATCAATAAGATTGCGACAGAAAAAGGAACTTATACCAGAAATGAAGCGATAACCAATAAATGGAATGCCAACCTTGGCGCTACTTATTCTAATATTTTCAGTAGTGTACATTCCTTCAATTATACGATTAGGGCATCGGCTCAGGAAACCAGAAACAATTCTTATTTATCTGCTTTGCGAGGATTTCCAATAGGCGTTCCGGGAAATCCGTCATTTGCTTTTGGGTATGAACCCAACGCAAAGCCAAATGTTTATACAGAATTAATTCGAAGCGTTGATCTGACCAACCAAATCAATTACGCTTACGACCGAAGATTTTTATTCGATTTTACGCAAACCATTTCTGGAGCAACCAACTTTGGAACAAACAAAAAATACTCCCCTTATTGGGGCGTGGGAATTGGGTGGAATTTAAACCACGAATTTAAAATGAACGAAGATATTGTCAATATCTTAAAAGTACGTGCCAATTTAGGGCAGACCGGAAACCAGAATTTAGTAGGTTTTGCCTCTTATGATGTATATACTTATGATGCCAATACAAACGTTTTTGGCGCAGGTTTAGGAATTTCTCAAATTGCAAATCCAAATCTGGAAGCCCAAAAAACCAGAGATTTATCTGTTGGACTGGATTTAGGAATGTTTAGGAATAGATTAACAGCAACATTGGGCGCCTATCGCCGTCGTACCTCACCTCAAATAGTAGCCATAGATCTTGCTGCTTCAACAGGTGTAAATGCTTATCCTTTAAACGTGGGATATTTAACAACTCAAGGACTTGAGCTTAAAATAAACTACAATTTTATCTATGATTTAAGTAACAACTTTGTTTGGGGCGTTGGTATCATGTCGGCTTCAGGAAGTAATGAATTAGGAGGTTTCAATAATGCACTGGCGTCTTTAAATGATGCAGCACAAAAAACAACCAGCTTAACACGATATTACGATGGGGCAAGCAGCAACGATCTTTGGGCAGTTCCTTCTTTAGGGATTGATCCTGCCACCGGAAGAGAAGTGTTCTTAAAGAAAAACGGACAAACAACTTTTATTTTAGATAAAAAAGATGAAGTCGTGATGGGAAATTCCAGAGAAACCGCAACAGGGGTAGTTTCAACAAACTTAACCTACAAAGGTTTTAGTTTCGGATTATTCGTGCGATACAGCTTTGGTGCAGATCGATTTAACTCTGCCTTATACGATAAAGTAGAGAACATTTCTAAAGATAATATTTTTGATAATCAGGATGCCAGGGCCTTTACAGATCGCTGGACAACACCTGGACAAATGGCACAATTTAAAGCCATTAGCTTAACAAATGCTACGCCAATCTCTTCCCGTTTTATCCAGAAAGATGATTACATCTCCGGAGAATCGATTCGTTTAGGATACAGAATAACTGACAGAGCATGGCTGAAAAGAAACGGATTAACAGCATTAGGATTTAATGCCTTAGCCAACGAATTTTTTAGAGTATCTACTATAAAGGCAGAACGTGGTATCGATTACCCTTTTTCAAGAATCTATTCACTTAGTTTAAACTTATCATTTTAATCATTATGAAAAAGTATTTATATAAAGTAACATTCCTTTTTATTCTATCGCTTATTATTAGTAGTTGTAGTGATTTTTTGGATGTGGTACCGCAAGACAAAATTTTAGAAGAACAAACCTATAGTTCAGAAGCCGGAGTTCAAAATGCACACAACGGGCTTTACCTTCAATTGGCATCAAATAATTTATACGGCCAACAGCTGACTATGGATGCTGTAGAGATTTTTGGACAACAATACAACATGTCAGGATCTCACAAGCAAAGTAAAATGGCAACTTATGCTTATACCGAATCAACACCAAAAGCAACCATTTCAGCTATTTGGGAAAAAGCCTTTACCACTATTTTGTCAGCCAATAAATTCTTAGAAAGTATAGACGAGCATGAAGGAGTTGTTTCTAAAGAAAAAGCAGATCTTTTAAAAGGAGAAGCAGTTGCCATTCGAGCCATGCTTCATTTTGATATGCTTAGAATGTTTGGGCCAATTTACAAAGTATCACCTAATGATCCCGGAATACCTTATTACGATAAATTCGTAACCGCAAATAACCCTATTTTACCTGCTAATGAAGTAATTAAAAGAATACTTGCAGATCTTGATCTATCACTGATACTTTTAACCAATGATCCTATACTTACTGTTGGAAGAAACGGAACAACAACAGCTTTTGAAGCTAATCCGTACTATGCGACAAAGAGAGGACAGAGGATGAATTATATAGCTGTAAAAGCTTTAAAAGCCCGTGTTCTTTTATATTCAGGAGATAAAACAGGAGCGTCAGTTGTAGCAAACGAAATTATAAATTTTACAAAATCGACCGCTTTTTTCCCTTGGACACCATTTTTAGAAGCAACCAATGCTTCAAATCCCGATCGTACTTTTTCTTCAGAGAATTTCTTCGCCCTTAGCGATTATACCTTATATACCAAACAAAAAGCGCTTTTTGACGCGAGTTTATCAGAGTTTGATATTTATTCACCAATGCTAAGCCGATTAAATGCTGTTTTTGAATCGAATGACAATGATTACAGAAGTTTGCCAAGCTGGAAAATTCCGGTTGTAGGAGGAAAAACCCAAAAAACATTTTATAAATATGAAGATGTTACTGATAAAACGATGCTTTTCCGTTTACAGATTCCGATGTTTAAAATGTCAGAAATGTATTTGATCGCTGCTGAAACTGCTCCGGTTCCGGCTGATGGTATTGCATTTTTAAACACGCTGCGTTTCAATAGAGGTTTGGGCAATTTAGCCGCTACAGCCGTTTTGGCAACAGAAATTACAAAAGAATACCGAAAAGAATTTATAGGCGAAGGACAGTTATTCTTCTATTACAAAAGAATCAATTCTACAGCCATTCCTAATGGTTCAGCCGCATCCGGAAACGTCACCATGGGAACCCTCCAATATGTGGTGCCAATGCCGGATTCTGAAATTAATTTTCAATAATTTAATAAAGAAAACATGAAAAAAATAGTGATTTTAAGCCTGTTCTTTATCTTCTTTTTAGGATTTACATCTTGTACTCAGGACGGTATAGAGGCATATCAAGACACCGATAACATTTATTTTTCGCCATCTGTTTTTGCTATTTCAATAAATGGAGCAAAGGTATTGACAGATAGTACAGGATTTAGTTTTGGTTTAGACAATCCTGCCATTACAGAAAAAGTTTTTCTTCTGCCAATACGGGTTCAGGGTACTGTAAGCAATGTCGATCGTAAAGTAAAAGTTACCGTAGACCCTTCCAGTACAGCAGTTTTAGGCACGCACTTTTCATTGCCTGAAAATATTGTCATGCATGCCGGTAAAGAAGTAGATACAATTGCCGTAACAGTTCACAGAACGGAAGACATGAAAACAAAAGGATTAACAATGGTTTTAAATCTGGAAGAAAATGAATTTTTCACCACAAAGATGCAGACAAAAATAACGAATGTCCTGACTCAGAAAACCATGAGTTTTGTTCGTTTTAAAATATCTTTTGATGACAAATTAACACAGCCTAAAGGTTGGTATGCACCATATTTAGGAGTTTTTACCGCAAAAAAATTCTACCTCATGTGTGAGTTGATGAATCTCCAACCTGAAATTTTCAATCAGGCCCTGGGATCTCCGGGGTTGTCAATTGCGGAATTTCAGTATTATCAAAATTTCATGAAACGTTATCTGGCCGATCAAAAAGCCTCAGGAAATACAATTTATGAAATAGATGGTACGGAGATGATCGTTCCTTAAAAATCATTCTTTTTAATTTAAAATATACAAAACGATGTTCAAAAATATAAAAATACAAGCAATTTTGCTGTTGCTTCTTTTTCTGGCATATGGTTGTGTCAGCGACGAAGGAAATTATGATTACGAGGCTATAAATGAATTAAAAGCAACGGGAATTGAAAAAGAATATACGACTTATACAGGTGAATATTTTAAGATTGCACCCAATACAAACCCTACTTTAGACGATGGAACTAATCCTGATCGTTACGGGTATGAATGGGTTGCAGTAAATCCTGCAAAACTGGCTATTGAGTCCAGAACTACAATTGCAACAACCAAAAATTTCGATGGTATTTTAAAATTACCGCCCGCAAAATATACTGTTTATTATTTTATCAGAGATAAAGTAACAGGAATAGAATGGCAGCAAACACCATTTACATTAAATGTAGTTTCTTCTATTTATGAAGGCTGGATGGTTATTGGTAATGTTGACGGAAAAGCGCGATTAGATATGGTTTCAATAATTCCCGGAGTTGCTCAGCCCCGTATTATAACCGATGTTTTGGATGCTTCAGGGTCAGCATTAAAATTAAGCGGTAAAGCAGTCGATGTTGAATGCTTTAGCGGACCGTTGCCAGGAACGATTATATATGGCGTGTATGTAACGGCATCTGAATCCGGAACGGCACGGCTTGAACCTGATTCATTTGCCTGGACCCAATCCCAAAATATAGCATATGAAACGGTTGGAGGGGCATTTTCAACAAACTTTGGGGTAGATTTTATGAAATCACCGGGATCAGCTGAAAACTACATTTACAAAGACGGCGATATTTATTACTTTAATAGAACACAGGGTATTAAATATGGTTTACCACAAAATAAGGTAGATTTAGAAACCAAAACCTTTAAGGCTGCACCTTTTATTGCAGAAAGCACTTCAACAGGAATCCCCGTGTTTTTTGATCAGGATTTACATCGTTTTGTGCGTTACAGTTACTCAAAAGGCAATTGTTCCGCAATGCCTCCGGTTGTGGGTTCAGCAACAGCTTTAGATTGGAATAATACCAACTGCGATTTGGTTTACATGACCACTTCGGCGTTTAATTTGTCGGAAAGCTTTGCTGTTCTTAAAAACATTACAACAGGCAAATATTATTTATTGCGATTTACGACCGCTGTTGCACAAACCTATTACAAAGAAATCCTGAATGCCCCGGATTTTGATAAAGCGACCAAATTTGCCGTAAGCCCGGATTCAGGATATCTATTTTATGCCGTTGGCAGTAAAATATATGAATACGACAACGGAACTCAATCGGCAAAATTAATGCTCGATAAAGGAAATGAAGAAGTTACCTATTTAGGTTTTAACAAAAGAGCAGCAAAAGGTTTAACAAATAAACTAATTGTTGGCAGTTATAGCACAACAGGTAAATTGGAATTGTTTACAGTTCCGCCGGTAAACGGAGATTTGATTTTGGATAATACCTATACAGGTTTATGCAAAATTGTTGATGTTGCTTACCGTTTGCGATAATTAAAAATCTTTAAATAATTAAAAAAGCCGAATGGGTGGTAAACATGCATTCGGCTTATAAAAAAATCACATTTTATGAAACTTATTTTTAAAACTGCAAGTGCATTTTTGCTGCTTGCCTGGACTTCTATTGCCGTAAACGCTCAAACGTCATCTACAGATGAAAGTTGGGAACTGGCTAAAAAACAAGCAAAAACAGAACATAAATTAATTTTTGCAGATCTTTATTTCACAGGTTGTGCACCTTGTGCCGAAATGGAAAAAGACGTATTTCCTGACCCAAAAGTTGCTGCAATTTTAAAGGCGGATTTCGTCACTTTCAAATCAGATATTCTAAAAGAAGAAATTGGGAAAAAATTGTGCATGAAATACGGAGTCACCGGTTTCCCAACCTTTTTATTTTTAAATGCTGATGGAAAAGTGATTGATATTGCCTCAGGTTTTCAGGAGGTTGATCAATTTACCGCTTTACTTCAAGAGGCAAAAGAAGTCGCTAAAAAAGGGGTTTTTAAAAAATACAGCCCTCAAATTCAGGAAAAAGAATATCCGGATTTTTATCAGCAAGCCTATATGGCAAACAAAAGAAATGTTTCTTTTGAGGCAGCAGATGCTTACTTAAAAGCACAGCCTTCATTATTATCTGAAATACCTTTTGTTATCATTACCGGATTAAGAATTGGAAGACAATATGATGATTTCTTTTTGAAAAATGTAAATACACTTTACGCAGATTATGGAAAAGCAAGTGTTACCAAACATGTATTTGGTATTTTACAGCATAAGAGAAAAGAATTCGAAAAAAACAATGATTTGGCTTCATTAAAAAAAATAATGGCAGAGGTAAAACCCATTTTTTCTGCTCAGGAATGGACAAAATTTGAAGGCATTTTATTAAAAGATTTTGGAGCAGTAAATGCAGCAAACAATCCGTATACACTACAAAAATAATCCGGTATGAAAAAAGTATTGGTACTGTCAATCCTGTTTGTCGGTTTTATAGGAAATGCCCAAAAAAGTACTATTCCCGAAGTTTTGAAAGCTTTTGAACGATCCTTTCAAAATAAAGATTACAACGCAGTAAAAGAGTTGCTGGCACCACAATTTAATGTGGGTGTTGGTGATTCGTCTTCAAATGAATTTTATTTAACGAACATTTTTAAAGCTTTTCCGGCTTTAGATTCTTTGCAAATTGGGAAATCTACCGTAACGAAAACAGAAACCCGCGTTGCAGTACATTTTTTCTTTAAAGGAAAAGAAAAGAAGCCTTCAGAAATAGTTTTCAATGCAGCAAATAAAATGTTATACGTGACTTTTTTTGACGGATTATACAGAGTAGACCGAAATGCTGCAGTAAAAAAAGTTGCCAGTATTCCGTTTGAAATTTTAGAAGGCGGAATCGCTATCAAAATAAAACTCAACGATAAGGACCGTGAATTTGTAATGCAATTCGATACCGGAGCCGACGGAATGGCTTTAAACCCGGACAGCGCTTACAAAGCCGGCGTTGTGGTCACCAGCAATAAATCGGCATCTGTTGTAGGCGGAAGTCAGCAGGTTCAATATTCAGCAAATAATACCATTCGTATTGGCAATCAGACAATTCCAAATCAGGGATTGGTAATATTTCCCAAAAGCGGTGTTTTCGACGGATTATTCGGAGCCAATTTACTTCGCAATTATATCACCAAAGTCAACTTCGATACGAAGACAATCGACCTCTATAATTTTGGAAATTTTATTTATGATGGCAAAGCAAAACCGCTTGTTTTCGATTATAAGACAGGTTTGCCGGTCGTAAAAATGAGCCTGACTTTTGAAGATAAAAAATCGGTCGAAGGCAATTTTACTTTTGATACCGGAGCTGGTTATGATTTAATTGCTTACGGACCTTTTAATCATAAACACAATTTACAGCAAAGTCTTAAAACGGAGTATACATCGGTTAATCATAGTTTAGGACATCAAACGCAAATTATGGGCGGAGCAATTCCTAATGTATCGATAAACGGAAATAATTTTCCAAACGTGACCATCGCATTACAGGAATATCAGGAAGACAATAAAAACTGGGCTTCCGCCGATGGTTCACTTGGAGTTGATTTAATCAGACGTTTCAATTTTACGATTGATTTATTGCATAAAACCGTCTATTTAGAACCAAATAATAGTTTTAAAAAGCCTTCATCATTCTATTTGGCCGGACTTGATTTAGATTTTGATGATCAGAATAATTTAATCATAAAAAGAATTATGAATACCGAAAATGAAGAGTTGAAAAAGATAAAACCAGGCGCCAGAATAAGCCAGATTAATGATTTTGAAATGGCCGATTTACGCAATCCGGAAACCATTAAAAAGCTAAAAGCCACTAAAGAAACCAAAGATTTCATCATTGAGCAGGCCGGTCAATCTATTATAATATCGTTATAACTAACAACTAAAAAACAACTAAATCTCATGAAAAAAAACACATTTTATCTCATTTTAGCAGCCTTTTTTATGGCTCAATTTGGTTTTGCAGCCTCTATTTCTGAATATGCAGTTATTAAAGGAACCATTCCCAATACCAATAATAAAATCAAAGAAATTACCATTCACAGTGTCGACGACGGAAAACCTGTTGTAGTAGCCACTTCTAAATTAAACGCTTTGGGCGAATTTGGGTTTATGCTGCCAATAACAACTTCAGGATTTTATTATGTTGATTATGGACAATTTAAAAGCCGAAATCAGTTAATTCGTTTGTATCTGGAACCCAAATTGGATATTAACCTGGCTATAAGTAAAGACAGTTATGTACTGACAGGAAAAAATGTTGGACAGAATGCCTTAGTTCAGAAAGCAAATGAAATTTATAATGAATTTTCAGTTTTTTCAAGACTGGGCGGCAATGTCACTTATGTTGATTTTTACCCGTTTTTAGATGGAGGTTTGGCGAAAGCCGAAGCATTCAAAAAAACAATCAATACAAAAGATGCGGAATTTAATAAATTACTAAAACTGGCAGTTGAAACAGATGTTGAAGATTTATCTTATTACTTTTTCAAAATGCCAAGAACTGCATTTCCTGATAAAGATGATCGTCCGGCAATATTTAAACAATGGCAGGTGGACAAGAAATTCACAAATCCTGATCTTTTAAAATTAGCCAATGGGGTTTCTTTAATGTCCAGTTATTTCTTTTATAAAATGCTTAACAGTGAAAACCGCCCGGAACGTTTAGATTATATGCCGGAAGCCATTACGCACATTACAGATCCTGCCTTAAAAGATGCATTTCTTCGTGATGCTATTGAAACTTCACGCATGAAAATTGAAGAATATGAAAAAGTGGCACCCCTTATAAAACCGTATTTAACCTCTGAGAAAAGCAAAGAATTTTTATTAGAATATGAAAAAGTACTGCATAAAAATGTAGGGCAAAAAGGCTTGGAATTTACGTATAAAGACATCGATGACAAACCGGTTTCATTCTCAGATTTTAAAGGCAAATTGGTATATATCGATTTATGGGCAACCTGGTGCGGTCCTTGTAAAGCTGAAATTCCGTACATGAAAAAAATCGAAGAAGACTATCACGGAAAAAATATTGTATTCATCAGCCTTTCATTAGATAAATCAAAAGACAATCAAAAGTGGAAAGACTTCGTTAAAAAAGAGCAATTAAAAGGGATTCAGATCATGGCCGATAAAGATTTTGGTTCTGATGTGGCCAAAAATTACGATGTCAATGCCATCCCGAGATTTTTATTGTTTGACACCAAAGGAAACATCATCAACGCCGATGCGCTTCGTCCGTCAAATCCTGAACTGAGAGTACAGCTGGATAAATTATTAAAGTCGTAAATAAGCTGTCTTTACGCAAAAATATTTAAAACACATAGAAACATAGATCTTTAAAATTTGAATTAAGATATTTTTAAAAATCATGATTTTTACAGCGCTAACTATGTGCATTTAAAAAAGTAAAGCGCCTTATTATGTGTACCAATAAACTATGTTTCTATGTGTTTAAAAATTAAGCACAACATTTAAAAAAAAAAAGAAAATAATATGTTTTATAAACAAAAACCAGCACTTCTTTTCTTTGTTATAATGGCCAACTTGTTGGCTGTTCAGGCTCAAAATTTCAAGGCAAACGACCCAATTGCAGTCAATCAGAAAATTAAAAAAGGCGTTTTACCCAACAGAATGACGTATTACATTTATCCCACAAAGGTTAATAAAAATACGGCAAGTTATTATATCATTCAAAACGTAGGCTCTATTTTAGAAAACGAACAACAAAAAGGGCTGGCGCATTTTCTGGAACACATGGCGTTTAACGGAACCAAACATTTTGAAGGAAAAGGGATTTTAAATACACTGCAAAAACAAGGCGCAGTTTTTGGCAAAAATATCAACGCTTACACCAGCACAGATGAAACCGTTTATAATCTGGATAATATTCCGTCGCAGGATGGCGGAGTAGTCGATACCTGTTTGTTGGTACTACACGACTGGTCTAATTTCTTGTCGTTGACCAATGAAGAAATTGATGCAGAACGTGGAGTAATTACTGAGGAATGGCGTACGAGGCAAAATGCATCACAACGTATTTACGATCAGCTTTCGCCATTTTATTACAACAATTGTTTGTATGCAGACCGCAAGCCCATTGGTGATATGGAAATTATTAAAAGCTTTGATTATCAGGTTTTAAAAGATTTCTATAAAGACTGGTATCGTCCGGATTTACAGGCAATAGCTATTGTAGGAGATATCAATGCAGATGATATTGAGGCGAAAATTAAAAAGCTTTTTGCGGATATTCCAGCGCCTCAAAACCCGAAAAAACGTTTTGAAATCGCCATTCCTGATCATGATAAACCCACTTTTAAACTAGCCTTAGACAAAGAAAATTCGTCTTCGAACATCATTTATATGATTCGTCATTCGGCTGAAAAACCAACCGGGACGTTTGCAGATTTAGAAAAATCGACACAACGAAGCATCGCCTTTTCACTAATTAATAACCGATTGTCTGAAATGGCGCAAAAAGAAGATTGTCCTTTTAAAGGAGCTCAGATTGGGTATCAGAATTACAGCCGTTTAAACGATATTTTATTTGCCAGTGTTTCTCCAAAACCAAATCAACAGCAAGCTGCTTTTACCGCAGTCATGAACGAATGGATTCGTGCGTCTAAATTCGGATTTTCGAAAGGAGAAATCGAAAGGGCTGTTGCCGAAAATATATCCTCTTATGAAAATTACCTGGAGAAAATTAATGAGATCTCACATAAAAGTGTAATTGGCATGGTGAAAGACGATTACTTAAAACATGACATAATCAGCGATCCCGTAGCTGAATTTGAAATGCAGAAAACGATTTTTAAAAATCTTAATACAGTCATTCTTCAAAAACAATTGACTGAATTGTACACCCCAAATAATAGAGTAGTGGCAGTTACAGGACTGGAAAATGAAAATAACCTAAATCAGGAACAGGCTTTTGATATCATAAGCAAAGCTGAAAATGATCCTGCTTTAAAACCGTACGTAGACACTTTTGCAGGTAAAACTCTTTTGGGAGATGTAACAATAAAACCGGGAAAAATTGTAGCTGAACAAAAAACGGAAGCAATAGATGCGATTACTTATATACTGGGCAATGGTGTAAAAGTGCATTATAAATTTGCCGATAAAAACAAAAAAGAAGTAAAATTAAAAGCCGAAAGTTCCGGCGGAATGTCTTTATATGAACCCAAAGATATCCCGTCTGTAAGCCGTACCGCAACGCTGGCGATGATGTCGGGTATTGGTTCCTTATCAAGCACTGATTTAGAAAAAGTACTAACCGGAAAAACAGCAGGATCTTCTGTAGATATTGATAATTTGACCGAGACAGTTTCAGGTTCGGCTAATGTAAAAGATATCGAAACCATGATGCAATTGGTGCATTTGCGTTTTGTAAAACCAAGATTTGATACTGAAATGTTTGCCTTGTTGAAACAACGATTAGAAAACGGACTGAAAAACAAAGAAAAAGATATTCGTTCTAAAATGTCTGACAGTTTAACAGTGGCTGTTTATGGCAAAAATAATCCAAAAATAAGAATGATGAACCAGCAGTTTATTAATGATTTGTCTTTCGATAAAATGAAATCGGTTTACCAGGATCGTTTTGCTGATGTTTCGAATTTCGAGTTTTACATTGTTGGCGATGTAACCCCGGAAGTTTTAAAACCATTATTAGAAAAATATCTTGCCAGTATCAATGGCGTTAAGCGTCAGGAAAAATTCAAAGACAATACCGTAGAATGGGTTTCAGATAAAATCGATAAAGATGTTTTTATGAAAATGGAAACGCCCAAAAGTTCCGTTAGAATACAATATCAGGAAAGCTTTAATTACTCTCAAAAGAATAGAATTGTGGCTTCTTTCCTGGGCGATATCCTCACATTAAGATATACAGAAAGTTTGCGTGAAAAAGAAGGCGGAACCTATGGAGCCCAGGTAAATTCCGGTTTAGGAAAATGGCCAAAACCAACCGCTTCACTTACCATTAATTTTGACTGTGATGCCAATAAAGTAGAGCATTTATTACCCATTGTATATCAGGAAATCGACAACATTCGTAAGGGCAAAATTGCCGCAGAAGATGTAGAGAAAACCAGGACAAATTATATAAAATCCAGAACAGACAGTAAAGATTTTAATAATTACAGCATGGAACTAATCTATAATTATTTTAAAAACAACTACAATATGGATGATCCTAAAAATTACATTTCGATTGTAAACGCCATAACTGAAAAAGATATACAGGATTTTGCCAATTCTTTTCTCGCAAAAGCCAAATCTTATGAAGTCGTTTACAAACCCTTATTGTAATTTTTGTGACAAACTTTTATAAAAAGTCTAATTATTTTTTCCCTATAGATCATTATTTTGAATTAGTAAGCAAATAAGTTTTTATAGCGGATTACAGAGAGGGTTGTTTTGCTATGCAACCCTCTTCTTTAAAATTTTATCCCATGAACAAGAACCTATTTTTGGTGAGCATTATGCTATTGTTTTCGATAATAGCAAAAGCTCAGCTCTACAATCCTATCAGGTGGCAAACAACGGTACAAAAAATCTCTGATACCGAATATGAGTTGCAGGCCAACGCCATCATCGAAAGTGGCTGGCATTTATACAGTCAGAATGTTGCCGATGGCGGACCCATTCCAACCCATTTTAATTTCATAAAAAGCCCCGATTTTCAATTACTTGGAACCGTAAAAGAAGAAAAAGGCAAGATCATTAATGATCCTGTTTTTAAAATGGCGATTACTTTTTTTGAAAAAGAAACTACCTTTAAACAGCGCATTAAAATCAGTTCTTCAAAAGCATTTAAAATCAAAACCGAAATAGAATTTATGGTTTGTAATGATGAAAATTGTTTACCGCCGGGTACTGAGGAAATTGAATTTAATGTGAGCCCGAAGGCCATAATTGCAAAAACAGAAACTAGCGATCAGGGAGAAGGAAAAATTTCAAAAGAGCTCCTTCCGTCAGATTCAGCGGCAGTTATGGCATCAAAAGCAACAGCTGAGGTTAAAACACCGATTAAAGAAATTACAACAAAAAAAGAGTTTAAAAAGCCGGTTCAAAAGAAGAATTCAAAAAGTTTTTCAGGCATTTTTATTATCGCTTTTTTATCCGGATTTGCAGCTTTATTAACGCCTTGTGTTTTCCCGATGATCCCAATGACGGTAAGTTATTTTACAAAACAAAGCAAAACCAAAGCTGCCGGAATAAGGAATGCTTTGATTTATGGATTTTCGATTGTAATTATTTACGTTTTATTAGGTTCAATAGTAACCGCCGTTTTTGGTGCCGATTCCTTAAATGCACTTTCAACCAACGTTTGGTTTAATTTGATATTCTTTATTATACTGGTTGTTTTTGCGTGCTCTTTTTTAGGCGCTTTCGAAATTATGTTACCCAATTCCTTAGCCAATAAAGTAGATGCACAAGCCGATAGAGGGGGTCTAATCGGTATTTTCTTTATGGCTTTGGCTTTGGCCATTGTATCTTTCTCCTGCACCGGGCCCATCGTAGGAACATTATTGGTCGAAGCCGCTTCAAAAGGCGGAATCGCGCCAATTGTTGGGATGTTAGGGTTTTCGATCGCTATTGCATTGCCGTTTTCGTTATTTGCAGCTTTTCCGGGCTGGCTGAATGCCTTGCCCAAATCGGGCGGATGGCTGAATACCGTAAAAGTAGTTTTAGGCTTTTTAGAATTGGCTTTGGCCTTCAAATTTTTATCCAATGCCGATCTGGTTTTACAATTACACTGGTTAGAAAGAGAAGTTTTCTTAACGATCTGGATTGCTGTTTTTGGCGTCTTGGCTTTTTATTTATTCGGAAAAATTACCTTGCCTCACGATTCCCCTTTACCTCATATTTCAGTAGGAAGACTGACTTTCGGATTGCTTGTGCTGAGTTTTACGATTTACTTAATTCCGGGACTTTTAGGAGCGCCATTAAAGTTAATCAGCGGCTTCCCGCCACCCATGCATTACAGCGAATCACCGGACGGATTTGGTTCTGAAAATACATCGGAAACAAAGGAAATTTTACCCGAAGGAGCCGAATTTGGTCCCCAAAACATCATTACTTTTCATGACTATAACAAAGGAATGGAATTCGCTAAAAAGGCAGGAAAACCCGTTTTACTTGATTTTACAGGATATGCCTGCGTGAATTGCAGAAAAATGGAAGAACTGGTTTGGTCGGATTCGAAAGTTTCAGACGTTTTAAAAAATGATTTAGTGCTGATTTCCTTGTACGTTGACGATAAAAAAGAATTGCCTGAAAACGAACAATACGTTTCTGAAACCACAGGCAAAAAAATCAAAACCATTGGCAATAAATGGAGCGATTTACAAATTAAAACCTATAAAGCCAACGCACAGCCTTTTTATGTAATGGTAGATCATAAGAGCACTAACCTGACAGCACCTTCTGCTTACAATCCGGATATTGAAAATTATTACCACTGGCTTCAGGATGGTATTTCTAAGTTTAAGTAGTCTAAACATACAGCGTAAAAAGGGAATAGTTTTAAAAAACTGTTCCCTTTTTTTGTGAAACTCACCATATAATCCCCAATAAAAATAGTGACTGATTTGTCTATAATGTTGAAAGATATGTCCATCTTTTTACGATTCATTCCCTATAATTTTATCATTCAATCATCTTCTTCAGATCTAAAATCAGTAGAAATGTAATTAGTGGTCTTGTTAGAAATTCAAAACTATTCTCCAAATAAATGATTTCATAACAACTTTAAATTTTGGTGATCATACAATTGATCTCCGGATCCGGAAAAACGACTAGTTAAAAAAGAGGATGCCTGTAAGACAAATTGTTGGTTATTAATTTGAATTTTAGGTTGTATTGAACTCACTTTAACAGGGAGATGAATGATAAGTCTCCCTATTTTTTTACGTCAATTTTCAGACGGAGTAACGGGAGTGTTAATTTGATAAATATTGGGTATATATGAGAAAAAAGAGTATAAAAAACAGAAACAGTAAACGCTTCAAAATTATTCCTCTTTTAGGAATATTATTTTTGTTAGCTTCAAATGCTTATGCTAAAACTACAGACGATAGTAAAATTGCCTCAGAAGTACTCGAAAGGATTATAGGCAATCGTGCAAATGAGTTTGATTTGCGTATTGTTGAAAACAAAGATCAAAGCAATTCAGATTGGTTTGAAGTAGAAACCTCAGCAAACCGGGTCAAAATTCAGGGAACATCAAATACGGCAATTTGTTATGCTGCATATCATTTTCTTAGAGATATTGGGGCCGTTTTAGTAAGCTGGGAAGGAAACAGAATTGATTTGCCCAAAACCTGGCCTAAGTATTCAAAAAAAGAAACTACGCCATTTAAATACAGAGAATACCTAAACGCCTGCACCTTTGGTTATACAACGCCGTGGTGGGAATGGAAACGCTGGGAACAGGAAATCGACTGGATGGCATTGCACGGAATTAATCTGCCTACAGCAATGGAAGGACAAGAAGCGGTCTGGCAACAATTATGGAAATCGTACGGATTAACAGATAGCGAATTGCAAGCCCATTTTGCAGGACCTGCATTCCTGCCCTGGCAAAGAATGGGGAATATAAATAGTCTTGAAGGACCTTTACCGCAAGAATGGATCAATAAAAAAGAAGCCGTTCAAAAAAAGATTCTGCAAAGAATGAGAGCTTTGGGCATGCATCCTGTTGTACCCGCTTTTAGTGGGTATGTACCCAAAGCATTTGCAGAGAAACATCCGGAGTCGAAAATTAGTGAATTAAAAGACTGGTCAGGCGGAGGTTTTGAGAGTACCTATTTATTAGACTCGAAAGATCCGTTGTTTAAAGAAATCGGAAAAAAGTTTATAGAACTCTACACAAAAACATACGGGCAGTCTGATTTTTATTTAGCAGATTCTTTTAATGAAATAACCCCGCCTGTTTCTCAGGAAAATAAATATGAAGAACTATCAGATTACGGAAAAGCAATTTTTGAAACCATTAATGAAGCTTCGCCCGGAGCTACGTGGGTGATGCAAGGCTGGCTTTTTGGCGATAACAAAGAGTTCTGGACCAAAGAAGCCACCCGTGCTTTCCTGAGTAAAGTACCCAACGACAGACTCATTATTCAGGATTATGCAAACGATCGCTATAAAGTCTGGGAAAATCAGGAAGCTTTTTACGGTAAACAATGGACGTATGGTTATGTGCATAATTACGGAGGATCAAATCCTGTGTATGGAGATTTAAACTTTTACAAAAATGAACTGACCGGTTTATTGAAAAACGCGAACAAAGGCAATGTTGTAGGTTATGGCGTCATGCCCGAAGGTTTAAACAACAATTCAATAGTTTACGAATATGTCTATGATCTTCCGTGGACACAAGGAAAAGAGTCCGTAAACGATTGGTTACAGCATTATTTAAAGGCACGATACGGAAAAAATGCTTCAGATACCGTTTTTAAAGCCTGGCAATTGTTACTGGAATCAGTGTATAGTACAAAGTATTGGGAAACACGCTGGTGGGATGATAGGGCCGGAGCGTATTTGTTTTTTAAAAGACCAACTTTAAAAATAACCGAATTTAAAGGAAATCCCGGCGATAAAGAAAAACTCAAACAAGCGTTGGATATTTTGCAAAAAGAAAGCAAAAATTTCGATAAAAAAAGCCTTTACTTTTATGATGTACTGGATGTTTCCAGACACTATTATTCGCTGGTTACAGATGATTTACTGATAGCATGCGTAAAAGCGTACGAAGCCAGAGACCTACAAAAAGGCGATGAGCTTTTCAAACAAATAGAGAAACAGGCTTTAGATATTGACAGCAAGCTTGCAGGACAACCATTAAACGATTTGAATTACTGGCTGAAATCGGCATCAGCATATGGAACCCATTCGGCAGATTCAAAATTGTATGTAAAAAATGCCAAAACCTTAATAACGCTTTGGGGCGGAGAAGGCCATTTAAATGATTATGCTTCCAGGGCATGGCGCGGTATGTATAAAGGTTTTTACTGGCCCAGATGGAAAATGTTTCTGACCGCGTTTAGAGCGTCAAAAGTCCATAATACACCATTTGTAGAATCAAAAGAAAGGGCAGTGATCAAACAATGGGAAACCAACTGGTGTACTAGTGCCGAAATGCAGTAATAACATTATCATTACGTTAATTTCAGTTCAAAAAATGATAACAGATTTCTAAAATTAAGTTCGTTCCGTAAACATTTTGTCAGTCAATATTTATTTTTATGGGATACTAAAAAAATGAAACAAATCTATAAAGCCTTATCAGCACTAGGTTTACTGAAAAAATCCATGTTTCTGAATAACTTGTCCATTACTTAACACGTCTGAACTATTATTTTCGCTTTACTATTTAACCAATTAACCAAACAAGAATATGGAAAAACTTAAGCTTTTATTATTAACCTTTTTTCTGGGCTTATCGATTACTTCATGGGCACAGAAAACGGAAATCTCAGGCGTAGTCCTCGATGAAAAAAGTATGCCGTTACCTGCGGCCAACGTACTTGAAAGCGGTACTTCGAATAACATTGTAACAGATTTTGACGGAAAATTTAAAATGACTGTTTCCAATAAAAATGCGATCCTAATCATTTCCTTTATAGGATTTGAAGAACAACGTCTTAAACTGGACGCGTCAAAAACCAATTACACCATTAAATTACAATCGGGTTCCACCAACTTAGATCAGGTAGTGGTGGTAGGTTACGGAAAAGGATCCCGTAAAAATCTGACGACTGCTGTAGCTTCTATTAAAGGAGATCAACTGAACAGAGGAGTAATCAGCGATGTGGGACAAATGCTGCAAGGAAAAGTTTCGGGGCTTAATGTTTCAACCAGTGGTGATCCAACCAAACAATCTTCGGTAGTTTTACGTGGAGTATCGACATTAAACAGTTCTCAGGGACCTTTTTATGTGGTAGACGGTATTCCGGGTGTTGATATTTCAGTTATTGCCTCAGAGGATATTGTTACGATTGATGTTTTAAAAGATGCTGCGGCAACCGCTATTTATGGTAACCGTGCTGCAAATGGAGTAATCATGGTCACAACAAAAAGAGGAAGCAAAGACAGAACTCAAATTACGTACAGCAATTATTTTGGTGTTGAGAATGTTTCAAACCAGCTGAACATGATGGATGCAAATCAATTGAGAGCATTCACCGTGAAGAACAATTTAAATTTTACACCCGAAAATGATAAAGGTGCCAATACAGACTGGCAAAAAGCAATTCTTAGAAGTTCAGGGGCACAGTCCAGCAGTCATAACCTTTCTTTAAGCGGAGGTGGTGAACATGGCAATTATTTTGCCAGTGTAACCGCTGTAAATAAAGAAGGAGTTCTTTTGGGCAGTGATTTTTCCAGAATAATTGCACGTTTAGCTGTAGAGCAATTCGCATTTGATGATCATTTAAAAATTGGGTTGAATGTAACCAATTCTAATACGAAGTACACCAATGTTCCTCAGCGTAATACGGTTCTTCAACAATCGATAAGCCATCTTCCGGTATCGCCAATTCGAAATGCAGACGGCTCATTTTTTGAAAATTTCATTCAAACCAGTTACTTCAATCCGGTAGCTTTAATAGAGCATGGAGATGATGATACAAAAACCAATAATTTTGTAGGTAGTCTTACGGCAGAATTAAAGCTTCCTTACGGATTCTCGTATAATCTGAATTTATCGTACCAACAATTAAATTCATTGCACGGTGAGTTCTATGATAGTTATTATCAGCAATATAATAGTGCCACTTTTTACAACAACCCAGATCCGCCTTTGGTAAAACAATTAGTGAATTTTGGTGTAAACGGATCAGCATTGAGAAATTCTTACCAAAACAGCAATACCATAGTGGAGAGTTTTTTAAACTGGGATAAAACCTTTGGTTCTCACAAGATAAAAGCCGTGATTGGTTATTCGTGGCAGGAAGATGTTCTGGGAGACGGATTTCAGGCAACAGCAACTAATTTTCCTGTAGATAATGTGAGTTACAATAACCTTGCTTTGAGCAATTATACATCTGTTAACGGTTATGTGGTGAATTTTGGAGACAGCAGAGCTTACCAAAAAAGACGTTTGATTTCTCAGTTTGCCCGTTTAAATTATAATTACAAAGACAAATACCTTTTGCAGGGAACGATTAGAAGAGACGGAGGTTCTGTTTTTGGAACCAACAATCAGTGGGGGTACTTTCCTTCGGTAGGGGGAGCCTGGAGAATTGATAAAGAAGGATTTATGGAAGGTCAAAATGTTTTTAGCGATTTAAAACTTCGCGGAAGCTGGGGACAAACCGGTAACTCTTCAGGATTTAATGCTTATACGGCACAGTTTATCTCAGGAAGTTTGGGAACATTTTATTATAACGGACAACAAATTGGAGCCTATGGACCCAATCAGGCCGCTAACCCGGATTTGAAATGGGAAAAAACAGCAACCGCAAATCTTGGTCTTGATTTTACCATATTAAAAGGGAGAGTATCAGGTTCTGTTGATGTGTATGAAAAGAAAACTACAGATATGATTTTTAACTATGCCGTAAATCCGGTATTAGTACCCGTAGGAACAATTGTGGCCAATGGGGGTAATATGTCAAACCGTGGTATTGAAGGATCTTTGAGTATTAATGCCATTAAAACTAAAAATTTCAGCTGGTCCACCACTATAAATGGTTCAACGAACAAAAATGAAATTACAAAATTGAAAAATCCATTATTTGTTGGAGGAGATTCAATACGAAGAGTACAGCCTGATGGAGGTGGTCAGACAGGAAGTACCCTGCAAATTTTTAAAGAAGGAAAACCTCTGGGACAATTCTTTACACTTCAGTATGCAGGTAAAAATGCCAATGGCGTTTCTCAATATGTTGCCAGAGACGGAAGCTTAACAACTACTCCGGCAATTGGTACAGATTACCATTATGCAGGAAGTGCACAGCCTAAGTTTTTATTGGGATGGGATAATAATTTCACCTACAAAAAATTCGATTTGAATATCTTTTTTAGAGGGGTATTTGGCAATAAAATTTTCAATGCAACACGTGCCGATCTATTCAGACCAAGTACTGCAATGACAACTAATATTCTTGTTGATGCTCAAAATGAATCACCCAATGATTTGAATGCCTATAAGTATTCGACGCGATTTATAGAAGACGGAAGTTACCTTCGATTAGACAATTTAACTTTAGGATATGATTTTGGTAAAGTGGGTAAATACATCAAAAAGATCCGTATTTACGAAACAGTAAATAATTTATTTATCATTACTAAATATACAGGAATTGATCCGGAAGTAGAACAAGGAGGAACCGCTCCAGGTGTAGATTCAAATAACTTCTATCCAAAAACCAGAACATTTTTGTTTGGTTTAAACGTGATATTCTAAAAATTAAATTCTAAAAATTATGAAAAATATAGTAAAATATATAGGACTTCCAATCCTTATGCTGGGTTTATTATGGTCTTGCGAAGATCTTGATGTGCCCATTACAACGCAGCTTACGCCGGAAGTATTCCCTCAGAATTCAACACAATATATTCAGACTGCAGGTCCGGTATATGCAGCTTTTCGCGGTGAATTTTCATTTTCTTACTGGTTTACACAATCCTTAAGTACAGATGAATCTATTTTGCCGGCCAGAGGAGGTAATTGGTACGATAACCAAAGTTACAGAATGCTGCATTATCATGATTGGACAGCAGATAATGGTAATATAGGAAGCCTTTGGGATTGGTCTTCAAAAGTAATCGGGACCAGTAATCAGGCCATTTCGATTTTAGATAAAACAATGCCCGCAGGTGCTGATAAGTCTGTAATGATCTCAGAATTAAAAACCATGCGCGCTATCTCTTATTTTATTATGATGGACAGCTATGGAAATGTGCCTTTGGATACCGTTTACGGAGATTTTACGGCTCATGCTAAATCAGACAGAAAAGATGTGTTCAATTTCATCGAAAAAGAATTAAAGAAAGCGCTTCCTAATTTAAATCCGGTTGCCGGAGTAACAACATACGGAAGACCAAACAGACAAACAGCAAATGCTTTATTGGCTAAATTGTATCTGAATGCTGAAATTTATACCGGAACACAACGTTACAATGATTGTATCGCAGCTTGTGATGGCGTTATCAATTCAGGATTGTATGCTATAGAGCCAAGAAGTACTTACCTTCAGATGTTTTATCCAACAAACGGACCACAAATGAAAGAGTTCATATTTGCTGTTCCTTATGATCCTTCGGCTGTTACTGTAGGCTACAACGGACAAATGTATCATTCCCGTTATGATGTTCCGCGTTCTGAAAGAGCAAAATTCGGACTGTCTTTTACTCCTAGTGCACCAAGAAGTACAATACCTTCGTTTTATGCTTATTTTAATGATGTTAATGATATTCGTAACAAACAATGGTTAACAGGTTTGCAATTTATGAATGACGGTGTTACTCCGGTAATGGTGAGTACTACGAAAAAAGGGTATGACCAGTTCTATACCGGATCAGATGGTGCTGCCGCTTATACGTATCAGGTAAATTTAACACCCAATATAGTGCTGCGTCAAAACCCTGCCTTGTTCGATTGCGGAAACGATGAGATTGCCTGGAATATGGGATATAGAAATATTAAGTTTTATCCGGATGCTACGTCAACAAGCCGTAATCAAAATAACGATGTACCTTATTTACGTTATTCAGATGTTATCCTGATGAAAGCAGAAGCGATTCTTCGCGGAGGCAGCGCGACTTTAGGTCAGACGGCCGTTTCACTAGTCAATATGGTTCGTTCTAACAGAACTACTTCTGCAGCATGGAGCGGCGTTACTTTAGAAGAACTGTATCAGGAAAGATGCCGAGAATTTGCTCACGAAGCATGGCATAGAAATGATATGATCCGATTTGGAAAATATGAAGGATCATGGGGATTCAAAACAAACTCAGATACCTATCGTCGTATTTTTCCGATTCCAACCAATGCTTTGGTTTTGAATCCTGCTTTAACCCAGAATACAGGATATTAGAATACGCTTGAAAGCAAATGGAATATCCGTTGGGTAGTTAAACACATAGAAATAGAGAGTGTATAGTAAAAAGAGAACAAAAAAAATACATTTCTTTCACAGAGTTGGTGCTGTGCATTTCAAATAAGTGAAATACCTTTTTGGAGAACCCCAAACGATTTTTCTATGTCTTAAAATTAATTACGCCCAACGAGTTAAAATAGATTTCGACTTTATAAAAAGGAGAAGAAGATTAAATTTCTTCTCCTTTTTTTATTAAAAAAGAGATTGCCAATGCTGTTGGGAATCAGATCAACACGCTTTATATTTTGTTTTTTTAAATGCTGACAAAGCTTAATTGAATGCAGTTTGAAAATGCCGCAGAAAGATTAAGTTTTGCATCATTTAGTTAGTCCCTGTCCATACAATTAGAATAAATGAAACTGAATAAAATGTATAAAATAGGTCGTATAGGAATAAGTTTTTTTCTTATTTTTTTAGTGTCATGTAAAACCGAAAAAAAGGCTTCTGTACAACAGAAATCATTTGCAGATCAGGTATATCCCCAGCTGGATACCAATAATTCAAGATGGTTTTTCTTTTCATCGGCAAGCCGTCCGTTTGGGATGGTCAATTTGAGTCCCGATACCGAGATCAATGGTGATTGGGGAGGCGGATACAAGTACACCACAGATACTGTAAAAGCTTTCAGTCATATTCATGAATGGCAAATGTCCGGAGTTTCTGTCATGCCGGTAACGCTTTCACTTGAAAATAAAGCCACTATTTTTACTGATTTTTATTCAAAGTTCAGTCATAAAACCGAAAAAATAACACCCGGTTATCATGCGCTGATCCTAGACAGATATCAAATAACAACAGAACTAACCAGTACAAAAAGAGTAGGTTTTCACAGGTATACATTTCCGCTTCAGGCGCAAAAAGCCATTCTTTTCAATCTGAATACCGTATTAGGGCCCTGCGATAATACCAACGGAGTATTAGAAAAAAATAATGATTATGAATTTTCCGGATCACTGGTTTTAAGTACCAATTTCCGACGTCCAAAACCGTTAACCGTATTTTTTAAGGTAATATTAAATACGCCTGTTACTGCCATAGAACGAGATCCTGCAACAAATAACTATTTGATTCATTTAGGGAAATCGGATAAAACAACACTAATGAAAGTAGGCATTTCATATACTTCGATAGCAAATGCCGCTCTAAATATTCAGGAAGAGCTGCCGCATTGGGATTTTGATAAAACCGTTTCAGAGTCAAAAACCGAATGGAATAATTTGTTGGGCAGAATTGAAGTAGAAGGCGGAACAGCAACAGATCAAAGACGATTTTATACCGATCTCTGGCATGCCTTACAAGGAAGAAAAATGATTAGTGATGCCAATGGCGCCTATCCGGACAACACCGGAGAAAAATTCAGAATAGGACAGTTGCCACTCGATGCAAACGGAAAACCAAAATTCAGTCAATACAACTCAGACTCGTTTTGGGGTGCACAATGGACTATAAATACACTTTGGGGACTTGCCTATCCTGAAATTATGGGCGAATTTGCCCAGTCCTTAATGCAATATTATAAAGATGGCGGAATGATCCCGCGTGGTCCTTCCGGAGGAAATGATACTTACGTCATGACGGGAGCTGCAACGACACCTTTTATAGTGAGTGCAATTCAAAAAGGAATTATAAAAGACGACTTGGAAAACATTTATACCGCGCTCAAAAAAAATCACATGTTAAACGGTATAATGGGAAAAGCCGGATACGAACATAATACGGATAGCGGAGGAGGCTTAAAATATTATATAGAAAAAGGATATGTTCCCTATCCAATTCCCGAAGGCGAATTTGGAAGCCACCAGGATGGAGCTAGCCAGACATTAGAATATGCTTATCAGGACTGGACTTTAGCACAATTGGCCAAAAAATTAAACCATCAGGACGATTACCAGTATTTTATGGCCAGATCTAAAAATTACCAAAATATTTTTGATCAGGCAGCAGGATGGATGCGACCTAAAAATGTAAATGGAAAATGGCTGGACAATTTTGATCCCTATAAATACGAAAATGGATTTATAGAATCCAATGGCGCACAATCAACCTGGTTTGTACCTCATGATATAGAGGGTCTAGTGAATTTGATGGGCGGAAAAGCAAAAGCAGCAGAAAAATTAAACAGTCAGTTTGAAGGATCTCAAAAATTAAAATTTACTTCGGGTACTTCACACGATGCCGAGTTGCATCCTGAGTTTAGCCGTATTCCAATCAATTTTGGAAATCAGCCCTCCATACAAACCTCTTTTATCTTTAATTTCTTAGGAAGGCCGGATTTAACACAATACTGGACCAGAAAGGTGGTACAGGAAACCTTTAGCGGATTATCTCCAGGCACGGGTTATAACGGAGATGAAGACCAGGGATTAATGGGAAGTCTGAGCGTATTGCTTAAAATAGGTTTGTTTCAAATGAATGGAGGGACAGATGAAAATCCGCAATACCAGATAGGAAGCCCGGTATTTAATACAATATCTGTTCAGTTAAACCCAAAATATTACAGCGGGAAAAAGTTTGTGATTAAAGCCCGTAACAATAGTGCATCAAATATTTATATTCAGGATATAAAATACAACAATCTGCCGGTACAAGACTTTACTCTTTCTCATGAAGCTATTACAGGGGGAGGAGAATTAATCTTAGAAATGTCTGATAAACCCGCAAAAAATTAATTTAATTGCAAACCAAACAAGAATATGAAACGAGTTAAACTTATGATATTCATCATATCTCTTTTTTTTAATAGAATACAAGCTCAGTCCGGTTATACTTTTCAAAACCCAAATTTACCAACAGAAGTCCGGGTAAATGACCTATTGACCAGATTAACCATAGAAGAAAAAATAACACTATTACAGTCCACATCAGGAGAAATCTCCCGTTTAAAAATGGATAAATATTATCACGGAAACGAAGGTTTACACGGTGTAGTAAAAGGAGGTCGTTTTACTGTTTTTCCGCAGGCAATTGCGCTTGCTGCAACATGGAACCCGGATTTAATATTCACAGTCGCATCGACTATCTCTGATGAAGCAAGGGCAAAATGGAATTTTTACAATCAGGGAAAAGATCAAAAAGAAGTATTTACGGATTATTTGACTTTATGGTCGCCCACCATCAATATGGCGAGAGATCCCAGATGGGGAAGAACTCCCGAAACGTATGGAGAAGATCCTTTTTTGACTGGCAAAATTGCGGTTTCTTTTATAAAAGGGCTACAAGGCAATGATGATAAATACCTCAAGGTTGTTGCCACTCCAAAACATTTTGCAGCGAATAATAAAGAAGAAAACAGGTTTTCCTGTAATGCCGTAATTTCAGAGAAAACACTTCGGGAATATTATTTTCCGGCATTCCAAGCATGTATTACAGAAGGACAAGCAGCCTCAATTATGAGTTCTTACAACGCTATTAACGGAATTCCGAGTTCGGCAAACCCCTGGCTTTTAAATACCGTTTTAAGAGATGAATGGGGTTTTAAAGGATATGTCGTAAGTGATTGCGGCGCTGTAGCCAATCTGGAAAAATCACACCATTTTGTAAAAACTAAAACAGAAGCCGCAAAAGCCGCAATAGAAGCAGGGCTTGATTTAGAATGTGGAGATGATGTATACAAGGATTATTTATATGCAGCTTATAAAGCAGGTCTGGTTACGCAGGAAACCATAGATAAAGCAGCGGGCAGGGTTTTAACTTCCCGTTTTAAATTAGGCATATTCGATTCGGTAGAAAATAATCCTTACGCTAAAATTTCTCCAGACGTAATTGGTTCAAAAAAGCATCAGGAATTAGCCATTGAAACATCCAGACAATCTATTGTACTGCTTAAAAATCAAAACAATATATTGCCACTTCATCAGTCTGAAATAAAAAAAATTGCTGTGGTGGGTTTTAATGCGAATGATGTAGTTTTTGGAGATTACAGCGGATTACCGGTTATTACACCAGTCTCGCCCTTGCAGGGAATTTTAAATAAAGTGGGTAAAGATGTAGCCGTTACGTATATTCCGTGGAAAACGACTTCAAAAAATCTTAATCTTATAGACGCAGATTATTTGTCGAATAGCAAAAACAAGGAGAAAGGACTTTTTGCCGAATATTTTACCAATAAACTTTTTGAAGGAACGGCAAAAACCAGAACAGATAAAACCGTAAATTTTGACCCTGTAAATTTACCGCCGGATCCGTATACTTCAACGCCTCATAAATCGATCAGATGGACAGGTTTTATAAAACCTACTTTCTCCGGAACGTATAAAATTGGCGTAAACTCAGATGATGGAGTACGTTTATGGCTTAACAATGAATTAGTTGTAGATGAATGGCACAATCGCGGAGCCACAACGGATCAGGTTGAAATTGACATGAAAGAAGGTCAGGAATATGCCATAAAATTAGAATATTTTGACAACGGAAGCGATGCGATTTGCCAATTATTATGGGAAGTTCCCGGCAAAATAAACGAAGATTTTTATGCCGAAGATAAAAAGAAAGCAGCCGAAAGTGATTATGTAATTGCAGTAATGGGAATTAATAAATCGATAGAAAGAGAAGGAACAGATCGAACAACGCTGGATTTACCAGAAGATCAAACCAACTATTTAAAGGAACTGTATGCCGTAAACAAAAATGTTATAGTAGTACTTGTTGCAGGGAGTTCCTTGTCTATTAACTGGATCGATGAAAATATTCCCGCAATAGTCGAGGCCTGGTATCCTGGCGAGAGCGGAGGAACAGCAATTGCAGATGTTTTATTTGGAGATTATAATCCCGCCGGACGTCTGCCTTTTACTTTTTATAAATCGATAGCAGATTTACCACCCATGGATGATTACGAAATAGCCAATGGAAGAACCTATATGTATTTTAAAGGGAAAGCCTTATACCCATTTGGTTACGGATTAAGCTACACTAAATTTGAATATAGTGCCATGAAAATAAAAATGGAAGGTGAAAAATTAATCATTTCCACCACAATAAAAAATACAGGAAACTATAAAGGAGACGAAGTAGTGCAACTGTATTACAAAGATGAATTTACGCAACGACCTTTAAAACAATTAATTGGATTTGACAGAATATCCTTAGATATTGGCGAATCAAAAGCAGTACAGTTTGAAGTAACAAAAGATAATTTACATTTTTGGGATGAAAAAACCAGGGGCTGGAAATTTAGAAACGGGAACTACGACTTTATGTTAGGGGCTTCGTCAGCTGATTTGAGATTACACAAAACATTTACGTTTAAAAATTAACGACACAAAAGTACAATGACGTGCCAGAAAGTAAAATTTCCGGCAGCATAAGCGAATAAGAGTAAAAGATGCAAAATGAAAACACATACTAAGATCCTGTTTTTTTTAGGAATAGCATTGTGCTGTACCAATCAAACAAATGCCCAAAAGCAGCTTCACCACTACGTAGATCCCATGATTGGATCAGAAGGAGTGGGAAGGGTTTTTATAGGACCATCATGCCCTTACGGAATGGTAAAACCAAGTCCGGATTGTACGGTAAGTCCTAATAGCGGCTGGCTGCCCTTACCAAAAGAAGTTACAGGATTCAGTCAGGTACATGTAAGCGGAACCGGCGGCGGCCCTAAATACGGAAACATTCAGATCATGCCTTTTACAGGAGCTTTAGACCAATTAGATCAAACGTCATACAGAGCCGAAGAAAATGTGAAATTGGGCTATTACGCAACCGTTTTCAAAGAAAATCAGATCAAAACAGAAATAACAACAGCCGAAAAAGTTTCGTTTTACCGCATCACCTATCCTCAAAATACAGCTAAAAACCTAAAGATTGATCCGGGTTTTTTCTTAGGAGAAGAACCTGAACCGGACGCAAGAGAAGCACAGCAATTTGTAGGCTCTCAAATCGAAATAGTCTCAGATACCGAAGTTCGGGGCTATAGCCGAATTCGTGGCGGCTGGAATAACGGTCGCGCTTATACCGTTTATTTTTGGGCAGTTTTTGATCAGCCAATCGCAAAATATGTGACTTATAAAGACGGAAAATTTTACAACAATCAGCCTGCTCAATTCGATTCAGGCAAAAAAACAGCGGCACTGCTTTCTTTTGGACAACAAGGAAAACAGGAAGTAAATATTAAAATTGGAATCTCTTTTTTAAGTGAATTAAAAGCAAAAAACAATATAGAGGTTGAAATTCCGCATTGGGATTTTAATACCGTTTTGGCTGAATTAGAAAACAAATGGGAGCAGTTATTAAGCAGGATTACCCTTTCAGACGACACTTCTGATGCGTATAAAAAAATGTTTTACACCGGTTTGTACCATACCATGATTATGCCGGTAGACCGAACAGGAGAAAACCCATTATGGACAGATAATGAGCCGTATTATGATGATTTTTATTGTATTTGGGATACTTTTAGAAGCTCAGGCCCTTTGATTACATTAATCGACTCCAGGCGTCAGGTTGAAATTGTAAATGCCATGATCAACATATACAGACGTGAAGGCTATTTGCCGGAAGGAAGAAGCGGAAATGATAACGGCCGTACACAAGGCGGTTCTAATGCTGAGGTTGTTCTGGCCGATGCTTTTGTGAAAAAACTAAAAGGAATAGATTACGAACTGGCTCTGCAGGCCATGCTGAAAGACGCCACCGTTCCTCCCGGAGGAAATGAAGAAAAAGAGGGCAGAGGGGGACTAACAGAATATCTGAAATTAGGATATGTACCCTACGGCATAGACCGCGCCGGAAACAGAACCATTGATTATTCGTATAATGATTATAATATTGCAACGGTTGCCAAAGGACTAAACCGAATGGATGTATACGATCAATACATCAAACAAGCGGACAACTGGCAAAATTTATGGCGTTCCGATTATGTAAATAATGGTGCCACAGGATTTATAATGCCAAAAGATGCCGCAGGAAACTGGCTGGATGATGTTGTTTTTGGAGCATCAAAAATTCAGAAACCAACATTTAAGTATACGCCTGTAATCATCGAATCACCTTGGTATGTTTGCCATTGGTGCGTGTTTTTTTACGAAGGAAATTCCTGGGAATATTCATTAAGCATTCCGCATGATGTACCGGAGCTTGTGCGTAAATCCGGTGGCGATGTAGCTTTCAAAAACAGACTGGATACTTTTTTTAATACCAAACTGTATAACGTAGCCAACGAACCGTCATTTTTAACACCTTGCCTGTACCATTGGATTGGAAAACCATATCTGAGCAGTGACCGGATTAGAGAAATTATCACAAACAATTTCAATACCTCAAGGGAAGGTTTACCCGGAAATGACGATTCAGGCGCAATGTCTTCGTGGCTGGCTTTTCACATGATGGGATTATATCCTAATGCAGGTCAGCCGTATTATTTATTGAATACGCCATTGATTAAAGAAACCACTTTGCAATTAGAAAATGGAAAGAGGTTTAAAATCACAACCAAAAAAATGACAGGTAAAAATACATACATAAAAGCCGCTTTCTTAAACGGAAAACCATATAACAAAGCCTGGATTTTGCACGATGATCTTATCAACGGAGGAGAATTGATTTTCGAAATGGACTCGAAACCTTCGGCTTGGGGAACCACTATTTTACCACCAACAAAATAAAAAACCAGCAGATGAAAAATACCATTTTAATCGTTTTTTTCTGTGCGTTATACCAGACAGGAACCGCACAAAACGTCGTTCCGTCGATAAAAAACAATACAGAACTCAATTATATATGTAAACTACACGGACAAACAAGGCCCTTAAAACTTACAGCCAAAATAACGAGCGATAAACTGATTTTAGATTTAGAGACCAGAGGTGTCAAAAGCAGTATTGTAATCCTTGACGAAGCTTTGAAAAACGGAAACGCCTTAAGTTTTAATCAGGGAGAATATGAACCCGTTTTACATTTAAAACCTGGCGAAACCTTTTTTATGATTTCGCAGTCGGCTTATCAGGATTTGCTTAAAAACAACAAATTTATTTACAACAATACAACCTATATACAAGATGAAGATCCTTCTAAAAATAAAGTAATGCTGGAAGGAAAACAATTGGATACTGTACATGTTATCGGGCAAATTGATGAAACTGAAATGTGGATTATAAAAAGCCCGGATTATCCCTTTATTTGTAAAATGACTAAAAATCCGTTAGGAATCAATTTTACCTTAGTCAAAATAACAGCTAACGCAAATCAGGATAAAAAATAAAAAAAGGTAAATTTTGATCAGACCGGAGGGATTCAAAACCTCTTTAGTGTCAGATTTACACTTTTTTTATCACAAAATGACTATTTCTTGATAAATCCTGAGATTCTTCGTGTATTTTTAAAAGGTTATTTTAATTTTACTAAAATTAAAGTTAATCTGTATAAATATTAAAAATTATGAAATTATCATTTATTGGCACTTTGCTGTTTGGTTGTACGTGTTTAGCACAAAATAATACAGACACCAGTTTGTATATGAAGTCAGACAAAATTACGTACCTGACAGATATAGGTTCAGAAACAGGAGATTTATATAAAACAATTGGGCATCACGGGCCTGCAATCGAAAACGAATGGATGGCATTACGAATCTATTTTAGTGATAAAGTAGCGATCGATGTGTATTCTAAAGCAAAACCAGGTTTAGAATTAAAAAAAGCAAGCTGGTACCCAACCCCGGAACAACAAAAAGAAGGATGGGGAGCAGATTATTATAAAGTAGCCAATACGGTAGGTTTGGGAGGCGTAAAACTGTGGGACGGAGAAAAACTGGTTCCGCTAAATCCTGTAACGAACCGTTTGGCACGCGTTGGTAAAACAGATACCACTTCGTGGATGGAAATGATTTCAAGAGGAATTCCGTACAAAGGAAAAAAAGTAGATATTCTGGTTCGTGTTACAGTATTTTCAGGAAAAAGAGAGGCAAAAGTTGAAGCCGTTTCTTTGACCGGAGAAAAAGTACAATTTGCTACAGGAGTAAACTATTTCAAAGATTTCGAAACCAAAAAAGGAACAAACTATATCGCAGTGTGGGGAAAACACCCGGAAGATGTAGCGGCAGAAATTATACCAATTGGTGCTGCCATTATATACAATCCTAAAGATTATGAAAAAAATACCGATGATGGAACACAGTATTTACTCATCTCAAAACCCACTAAAAATTTAGAAACAAAAATTATCTCTTCCAGCACCAGAGAAACAGAACTAAATACCTTAGATAAATTAGAAGCTTATATAAAGAAATAGTATTGAAAACAATTTTCTGATGAAGTCGTTTTATATGGGCAGTTTACATAAAAAATAATTAAAAATTATAGTTATATGTTAAGAATATCGGCTTTGCTACTGCTTATACTTTCTGTAACGGCCTGTAAAACAAAACAGGCCGTTACAAAAAAGATACAAATTGCTTTTATAGCCGATGTTCATTTACAGGATATTTTTCCAAAATTTGAAGACAATACGTATCAGGGAATCCCGAATCCGGTAACGGGCGAATATGCCAATATCAGGACCATGAGTGCGCAATTGCATTCTACCAGGATTTTCAATGAAAATTATTTTGCTTTTTTGGAAGCATTACATGACATTTCGAAAAGAGGCATAAAACAAGTCGTACTTCCGGGAGATTTTAGTGATGACGGACAACCCGTTCATGTTCGGGGACTGAGAAAAATACTGGCTAAATATTCAAAAGAAAAAGGCATGTCATTTTTTGTGACCACCGGAAATCATGATGCCGTAAAACCTTTTGCACAAGAAGCCACTAAAACTGATTTCTTGGGAAAAGGCGGAAAAGAACAAACCATAAGCAGTACTAAAACTAATTTAAAAACAACCGAAAACCAATTAGAACCTGTTATTACCACCGATATAAAAAACTGGGGGTATAAAGAAACGATACAGGAAATGGCGGCTTTTGGATTTTTCCCCAAAAAAAGGGATTGGTATTGGGAAACTCCCTTTTCAAATTATACATATGAAGACTATAATTTTGATAAGGCTTTAGCAGGGTCAGCTTTACAAAACAGGATTTACCTTTTAAAAAACACCAATTTATCACTGCCGGATGCGAGTTATCTCGTAGAACCCATAAAAGGAATCTGGCTTTTGGCAATCGATGCCAATGCCTATGTCCCCAACCCAAAATTATCGGGTTTGGCAGACAATCCCAATGATTTTTCGGGGGTCAGTACAGGGTACAATAATGTACTGATTTACAAAAGCCATTTGATAGACTGGGTAAAAAAAGTTTCGGCAGAAGCCAGGCAAAAAGGCAAAATACTGATCGCCTTCAGCCATTATCCTATGGTTGATTTTAATAACGATGCTTCGCCCGAATTAAAATTGCTGTTTGGTGCAGACAAAATGCAGCTGTCCAGAGTGCCCAAAGAAGAAGTAGCCCAACTATTTGCCGATGCCGGGATTCAGATTCATTTTGGCGGGCACATGCACATCAATGATACCGGAGTGCGAACCACCGCAAAAGGCAATACACTTTTCAATATTCAAACCCCGTCTTTGGCCGCTTATATGCCGGCTTATAAAATACTCACCATTCATTCAGATTCAGAAGTTGAGGTAGAAACAGTGGTGATCGGTTCCGTGCCTAAATTCAATAGTTTATTCCCTTTTTATGAAGAAGAATATGCGCAGCTGCAAAGTATAAAAGACCCGAATATCTGGAATAAAGAGATCCTGGAAACCAAAGATTATAAAGAGTTTACACAATGGCATTTAAGAGAATTGGTACGGCTCAGGTTTTTGCCCGAAGATTTCCCCGTTGATTTTTTAACAGCAATGGTAAAACTTTCCGGTAGAGATTTAGCGTATATCAATAAGAATGCTTTAGAAGTTGATGCAGCATTAAAAGCAAATGCACTTACAAAAGAAGATCTGGACTCATGGACCGGTTTTGATATGATTTTTGATTTTTACCGATTAAAAAATGCAGATGAACTCGCTATCCCCGAAATAGGAAACAAAAGATTAAAACAATATGAAATAGTCTGTCAACAATTAGAAAAATCAGGCAATGAGAAGTTGGTTTTATGGTCCGGAATACTATTAAAAACCATGAAAGGACAACCTGCAGATCATTTTAAAATTAACTTGAAAACCAGTCAAATTGAACGGGTTAATCCGTAAAAGGAGATTCATTATTGAATCAAAAACAATACATTTCAGTCACAATTTATTTTATGAAACCGAATTCTTTTATCCTGTTCCTTTGTGTAATTACGTTTTATCATTCGCATTCGCAGAATATAAAATTTGCACATTACAATGACAACAACGGTTTGTCTCACAACTCTGTGCGACATATTGTGCAGGATAAAAAAGGTTTTTTGTGGTTTGGCACTTTTTCCGGACTAAACCGTTTTGACGGCTATCAGTTTAAAAATTACATGAGTACGGCAGCCGGTGAAAATAAATTGCACAACGATGACATAACCGCATTAGAACTTGACGAAGCCTCAAACCATTTATGGATAGGGACCAGAAAAGGACTGACGCTTTTTAAAATGGATACGAATGTTTTTGTGACCTTTCTCAAACAAAAAAACAATCCCAATAGTCTGCCCGAAGAAGAAATTCGTTCCGTTCATGTCGATAAATTTAAAAGGGTTTGGGTAGGAACAAAAACGCAGGGTGTTTATCTGTTTTTCTGGAAAGAAAACAGGTTCGAAAAGATTCCCATAAAAGGTTTTGACTACGTAAAAGAAATTTTTGAAGATAAAAAGGGCAATATCTGGATTGGTACTTATGATAAAGGATCGGTTGCTAAAATAACCTTAGACAGTAAAGGAACTGTTGTAAAAATCAACAATTATACCTTATCTGTTCCGAATTCTAATATAAAAAATCCATACATCAATTTCATTTATGAAGATGCCAAATCCGATATTTTTGCAGGGACCCGCGAAGGCCTTTATAAATTAGATAAAAAAAAGGATGAGTTTGTCAATTTATATATTGAAAACAAAGAGATCCGGGGAAGTTTAGGCCCTTATTTTTTATCGGTTGCACAAGCTCCGGATGGCAAATATTGGGTTGGTACACTCGGCGGATTGCTGGTTTGTAAACAATTAGAAGACATCAAAACCGGCAATTACAAATGGTATTATTCAGTCTTGTCAGATGATACCTCCATAGTTGATAATTTAATCTCGGCATTGTATTTTGATGCTTCAGGCGTTTTATGGATCGGAACCGAAGACGGACTGGACAAATACGATCCTTACGAAAATCAATTTACCCTCAACAAAGATATATCCCGTTTTATTGGCAATCAGGCACCCCGTATTCGTGGTTTTTCTAAAACGTACGACGGAAAAGTAATTGTGGTAACCAGTCATAACGGACTTTTTATTTCGAGTGCAAAAGGTTTTATACCCTTACATGATAAAGCAAAAGATATCGCCAGCATTTATTCAGATGATGGAAGGATATTTTATTGCGGACTTTGGGATGGTAAAGTATTGGTGTACAATTACAGCACCAATTCATCAAAAGAAATCAATGTAGGTTTTGATACATCTCCGGTTTTTGCCTTTAATAAAATTAGCGAACAGTCGATCATGGTAGGTTCTTTTGGAGAAGGAGCTGTAATATTGAATACCGGGACTCTGGAAGTACAGGCTTCTAAAGGAAAATTATTGCCCGGTTTTCAAATTAATGCCATGGAAAAAGACGCTAAAGATAATATTTGGTTTGCTACAGAAACCGGCGTAGTGCGATACAACAGCAATTCGGGCAAAATAGAAACCTATAAGTCACTTTCGAAAATAGAAACCGCTACGCTTCACGAAGACAATGTAAGCGATATTATGATCGATAAAAAAGGGCAAATATGGGCTTCTACACGTTTTGGATTATGTTTGTATGATGCTAAAAAGAACACTTTTAGTACCCTGAAAAACTTTAAGGAGCTCTCCGGCAAATGGATTACCGATATGGTAACAGATGTAAACGGAAATTTATGGCTCAATATCAACAACAATAGTATTGCCTGGGTAAAATCTGATTTAAAAGACATCAATATCTACCATGTAAACAGTGGTAACAGGCTGGATGTTTTTAGTTCCAGCGGTTTTTTTAATTTCAATAACTCTACAATTTATCTGGGGGGCAAAAACGGGATTATTTCTTTTTCACCACAAACTATGAAAAGGAATAAATGGTCGCCCGAGCCTGTTATAACCGAATTTAAAATCCAGAATGAAGAAGTATTTCCGGAAATGGAAATTAATGGACAAGTGCCGCTTTTGAAAGATTTGAATTATGGAAAAAAAGCAGAACTCAATTACAAAAACCGAAATTTTTCGCTTCAGTTCTCGGCCCCGTCATTTGCAAACGAAAAACTCAATAAGTTTCAATACATGCTCGAAGGTTTTGACAAACATTGGATTACCGCAAACAGCAACTCGAGAATTGTACAATACACCAATCTTTATCCGGGCAAATATGTATTCAAAATAAAATCCAGTAATAGTGATGGGCACTGGAGTAAAGTAGTGTCGTATCAAATTAAGATTTTACCTCCTTTCTGGTTAACACCAATCTCCTTTTTATTGATTATTGCACTGCTGTCCGGTATTTTTTATTTTATTCGAAGAGAAATTAAAAACCGCATCCGACTCAAACAGGAATTGCTGACCGAAAAAGTAAACAGAGAACATGATATCAAGCTGAACAATGAAAAACTGCGATTTTTTACCAATATTTCGCATGAATTAAGAACTCCGCTCACCCTTATTTTAGGCCCGGCAAAACAGTTACTGGATGAAAATAACAGCCATGCAACCGAATATGAAAAAAGCAGGTACAATTTAATTTATCAAAATGCCAGCCGACTTTTAAATCTCGTAAATCAGGTACTCGATTTTAGAAAAGCACAGTCGGGCGAATTAAAATTAAAAGTTTCAAAAACAGATATTTTGGCCTATTCAAAGAATATTTTCGATTCTTATAAGGAGATGGCCTACAACAAGAAAATTAAATTGAATTTTATCTCAGAGACTGAAGCCATCAACGGCTGGATCGATAATGATAAATACGATAAAATTCTATACAACCTTTTGTCGAATGCCTTAAAATTTACCAATAAATACGGGAATGTAGACCTGATCCTCAGGTTTAAACAAGGAACAGACAATATATTAATGATCGAAGTAAGCGATGACGGGATTGGAATTCCGTTAAAAAGCCAGAAAAAGATCTTTAAAAGATTTTATCAGGCCAGCAACAGTAAAGCAAATAACACCGGATCCGGTATTGGTTTGTCATTGGTAGAATCGCTGGTAGGCATTCACAAAGGAACCATAACAGTAGAAAGCGAGGCCGGAAAAGGAAGTAGTTTTACCGTTGAAATGCCTATTGACCGTGCCTCGTATGAAAGTAAAGAAGTATTTGAATATGCTTTAAAAAATGACAATCTAAGCATGCTAATTCCCGAAAAAGCAGCTAAAAAAATCATTCAGAGTACAGATTTAAAAGAAAAAATACTGGTTATCGAAGACAATATTGAACTTCGAAAATATCTCGTCGATTATCTCTCTGATTATTACAAAGTCTATGATGCCGAAAACGGAGAAGAAGGCCTTAAAATTTGCCGACAAATTAAACCTATTTTATGTGTGGCAGATGTCATGATGCCGGTTATGAACGGACTCGATTTTTGTAAAGAACTCAAAAATGATGAGTTTATCAGTCATATTCCGGTTGTATTGTTAACAGCCCTTGCAGAAAACGTCGATAAAGTAAAAGGATATGATATGGGCGCAGATGGTTATTTGGTAAAACCTTTTGAGCCGTTATTGCTAAAAACCGTAATCGAAAATATTATAAAATCAAGATTAGAACTCAAAGTAAAATTCTCCGGAGAAGTAGAAAGTAAAATAAGTTTACTGACCCATTCTCCAATTGACGAAGAATTTATGGAGAAAATTACAACTCTGATCAACGATAACCTGAGCGAAGTCGATTTGTCGACAGATTTTTTATGCGATAAACTCGGCGTAAGTTCTTCAAAACTATACCGAAAAATTAAAGAATTAACAGATTTAGCGCCCAATGAATTTATCAGGACCATTCGCTTAAAGAAATCAGCAGAACTCTTAAAAACCAAAAAATACAATGTTTCAGAAGTAACCAATCTGGTGGGATTTAATGATCCCTTATACTTCAGCAGATGTTTTAAAAAGCAATTTGGTTTTCCTCCAAGTAAATTAATTACGTAAGGTAATCTGTGATGGTTTTTTTGTCAGTAATGGTGGATAGCAGTGCGTCCCGGCATAGCACATCATCGCTGTGCAGACGTTCTGAAATTATTCGTTCAGATTGCACTCACCGAATTATTAGATCAATAAAAAAAATAGAAATAAACCGGCTCAATCTGCAAAATACCCGTCAAAAGGCCAGACATTTTAAACTAAATGGAAAAAACAGATCTTAAAATAAGAAATTATTTTTTTAAAATTGATTTAAAAGTATAATTCTTACATTAGCCGATTCTAAACTTAAACTATGGAGAGTTTTATTCTTTTTGCATTAATTGTATGTGTTGTCGTCTTATTTAATAATTTTTCCAGATTAAAATCGGAAAACGAACATTTAGATTCTCTTTATAGAAAAAACAGGGACGACTACAACAATTTGAAAAAAGAAATCGAGGAAATCAAAAAACAAGTGACACAACCTGATTTTGTTCCTGAAAAGCCGGCACCAATTATAGAGGAAATAGAAATAATTCCGCAACAAACGCAAGAAGTTCCTCCTCCGGTCATTCCTGTTCCATTTGATACTATTGGGGATGCTGTTGAGAATCAAACCAATTCCGTAACCGATGAAGAGCTGGAAAAACTGGCTTTAAGCTTTGAAAAACCAACGATTTATATTCATGACAAAAGAGAAAGTGCTGAAGGAATAGAAACACCGGAACCGGCAGAAAATACTGAAATACAATCCACTTATGAAGCAGCGCCTCAACCGGAACCTCAAAAGCAGGAAGAAGAAATTTATGTAGAAAGTGCTTTTTCTATCCTGATCAGGAAACTGGAACAGCAATTTGCCGAAAACTGGACCGGAATTTTAGGAACAGCTATTATGGTTTTAGGAATTGGGTATCTAAGCATTTACACCGCCCTGAAAGTATCGCCCATGTTCAGAATCTTAATTCTCTGGCTGTATGCCGGAATTTTAGTGGGTTCGTATTTTTTCCTGGAAAAAAAAGAAAAATGGTTTAAAACAGGACTGTGGCTTCGCAGTGCGGGAGCCAGTTTGTTTTTGTTTGGCTGTTTTGGGGCTTCCCAAATTCCGGCACTTACTTTTATACATAACATTCCGCTCGCTTATTCGCTCATCGGACTGGGAATCGCAATTAATTTATACGTAGGTTATATCATAAAACAGCAAACTTTTCTATCACTTCACGTGATCCTGAGTATCCTGATTTTATGCGTAATTCCGGAAAAACTCTTAATTACATTTTTATTGGCAGCGTTAACTGCAACAGCAGGAATAGTGCTGTCTTATAAAGAAAAATGGGAATACCATTTACTAATTGTTATTTCAGGTTTTATCATATTTGACATTTGGTTCACACAAGGCACAAATACTTTAAGTGCGTCTCAAAATATCTTTGCTATAATTGGTATTATTCTGGTTTCAGTGAGTTGTATGTATATGCAATACCGAAGCATTTATACGAATACACGTTTTGACCGAATTGCTTTTATAACCCATTTAACCAACTGGATTTTATTTGCTTTAGGGTTAATTTTGCACTCCACAGGAAGTAAAATCAAAATTTTCGTTTTATTTACAGCAGCAATCCTTTGCCTTACTGCAACTCTTTTTGCGAGAAAGAAAAAGATTTTCTGGCTGTATCATTTAGACGGGATGGTTTCGTTTATACTCTTCGCCTTAAGCATTATCATGCTCAATGACTGGAAAGTAGGTTTTGATATTATCGCCTGCGGACTGTACCTTCTGGTAATCACTTGTTTGTTTACCGTTTATAAAAGCAAAGAAATGTTATTGCATAAAATATTTTTAGTACTCAATCATATTTTCTGTTTGGTGGCCTTTGTCTTTTTTTTAATGTGCGTTAATCCGTCAACAGAACAAACCCATATAACAAACTCTTTTGCAACCCTGTTGGTCATGTTGTTCACAACGTTACTGGTTCCTGTTTTTTGCGCTGTAAAAAAAGAATACTTCCAAATAGATCCTTTCATCGTCAAAAAAGATTTGAGCCTAAACGGAATTTTCTCTGTGTTGTTCTCCATCCTGTTTTTTATAAGCTGGTACCATACAATCGAGATTTCGTTTTATTACCCGCTTTTGGTTATCGCTTTATTGTGGTGTTCCTTGCGATTCAAATTCAAAACAAACACTTTTGATTTTGGCAGGTTCACCTTTTTGATTATTACCATTGCTACAGGACTAATGTTAATTCTCAGAGAACCAAAATCGAATCTGGATCTTGCTTTTGCTTTAGGAATTATTACAGTAATAACAGCCAACTGGTTTGTAAAATTATTGTACAATGATGATGCTGTCATTAAAACCATCGGAATCATTGGTATAAATGCCTTATTAGTTTCGCTTTCGTATAAATATTTAGCATCTTATGATATCATCCAGATTTTTGGATGGTTTGGTATTGCTTTGCTCAATCACGAATTTTTATGGATTCAGTTTAAACGAAAAACACTTACTACCGAAAATCAAATCCTGCTGTATGGCTTTTGTTTGGCTTTTTCATTATTTGGAAGTGCTTTATTTGCATACAATACCCAATTTTTGACTCCTGCCGAAATTGGATTAACTGCCATTGGTCTTTCTGTAATCGAAATCTATCTTTTATTTGCAGATAACATCAGAAACAAATCAAATACTGTTATTTCAGGTTGGGGAAATTTCAGCACTCTGAATTCTGAATTCATTCTTTTTAACGTCCTGGTTTTTGGATTTGCCTGTATCCAAATCGATTACATTCCGGTTTATTTAGGAGGTATAGCATTAGTTACTTTTTGGCTTTTCCAAAAAACAGATAAACTTAAACGTTACAATATTTACTCTTTTATACTCTTAATAGGGGGGGTATTTTTAAGTCTTTATTTAGCTGCTTTCGATGCAAATACAGTGAGCAAAAACATACTTTATGGCACACAGGCAATAAGCATTTTATTAGCTGTTGGTTACAGTTACCTGCAAATCAAAAGCCCGAAAGAAGAAGGCAAAATGTTTATTTCATTTCTACCCATTGTGCAAAACGTATGGATAATTGCCTTACTCTTTATCCAGGTAGATGTGGCTTACTTAGCGCCTTTATTTATGCTTCTGGCAATCCTGAATTTTGGATTGATACTATACAAAAAAATAGAATTAGCTCCGGAATCGGTATTAGTTATCGGACTTTTGTCTATTTTAACTTCTATTTTCTATAGTATTAAAGAATGCAATGATTTTACCTGGCTGGCATGGGTTTTACAACTTTCCAGCATCGTTTTATTGATTGTTTTAGTGCTGCTGATCAGCAAAAAAGAGTTTATAAAATCATTAAAAATAGATTATCAGATCGTGATAAATGTTTGGCTTTCTGTTATTATGTTTTCACAATTAGAACACAAATGGCTTCCTGTATTCTGGGCAACAACAGCTATAATAAACATTTGTCTTTATTATAAAAAAATAGGCAATAAAAAAGAAATAAGTATTGTGTATTATCTGTTGGCTAATTTTCATTTAGCCTTTATTAGTTTCACGTATTATGAATCAAAATTCGAGTTTGTTTATCTGATTATATTTGCCTTACTGGCCTTGTATATTTTTATTATTTATAAATATATCGAAGATTTCAAGTTCAGAAACAGTATCATTATTTATCCTGCCACTTTTAGCATTGGATTATTTTTGTATCTCTCGTTCGACAAAGGAATTTTAACGTTCTTCTGGATTTTAGAATCGTTAGGATTACTAATACTTGGTATTATCCTGAAAGAAAAATATTTCCGTTACGTTTCGCTTTCCTTAGTAGGGGTTTGCGTAATCCGACTCATGTTTTTTGATTTATCAAATGCAGATTTTCTTATCAGGGCTCTAGTTTTATTAGGCGTTGGTGTGGTACTTTTAGTGATGAATACTTTATTTAAAAAATACAAAGAGCGCTTTGATTAAACAAAGCATCAGAGTTTAGAAGACCAGAATTTTTTTGCCGCAATGCGATCGATAGCAAATAAACATAGCAATTATGCTAATGAGCACAAATTGAATTGGTCTAAACGGTTGTAATTCATGGCCAGATCTACACATTTTTTTGCCGTAGAGGTGCAGAGCAGTGCGTCCTGTTTTACGGATACTTATTTCTGTGTAAAACCTCTTTGAATTACCTCCGGCCTTAGCCGGAGGTAAATTAACTGGAAGGCTAAATTGGCTTTAGCCCCAAAACAGCATCTCTATTTGGCCCAAGCCCCAACTTTATTTACATTACATTTCCCAGCCTAAAGCCGGAGGCAATTCAATATTTCACATTTTAGATGTAGAAGCGCACAACTGTGTTCCTCTACAGAATATTAGGATTTAAAGTATTTAAGTTGCTTGAGGTTTGATATATCAATCGGTGAAAATCTTTTTCATCTGTCGCAAAAAGAATTAAACCTTTAACCTTGATTTACAATTGCTTTGATAACTATTTTTTGTTGAAAAAATCACACAAATTTAAAATCTATCCATGTTTTTGATGTATTAGTCCATTTTGTTTCCTAGTGGTAATTCTATTTTTGTCTTGTAACAATTAATTGTAAACCTTATGAAAAAGCCAATAGACACTAACAATCCGTTGAACAATTTGGATGAGTGGGAAGATGATTTGTTAATACGATATCCGGATCCGTCTGAACCTGTAAAAGAAAAAGAAGAATTTAGAAATTATGTTGATTCAGAACGGGTAGAAACCGTTAAAGAGTTTTATAGAATAAACCATACCTATCAAACCTATGATTTTGTATGCAGCAAAGAACAGGAGTTTTTACAGTTTAACAAAAAAGAAATGTCTATCTGGGAAGCAGTAGATTTCTTAAACACCCTTGTTGACGATAGTGACCCGGATATCGATTTAGATCAGACACAGCACCTATTGCAAACTTCAGAAGCCATTCGTGCAGATGGCCATCCGGATTGGTTTGTACTTACCGGTTTTATACACGATCTCGGAAAAATTTTATGTTTGTTTGGCGAGCCGCAATGGGCAGTTGTTGGAGACACGTTTCCGGTGGGCTGTTCCTACTCGGATAAAATTGTGTATCCGGAATTTTTCAGGGAAAACCCGGATTATACAGATGCGAGATTCAATACCAAACTAGGCGTTTACACTCAAAATTGCGGACTTGATCAAGTAAAGATGAGTTGGGGACATGACGAATACCTGTATCAGATTATGAAAGACTATTTGCCGGATCCGGCCCTGTACATGATCCGATACCATTCGTTTTACTCCCAGCACAAAGAGAATGCCTACGAACATTTAATGAATGAAAAAGACATAGAAATGTTCGACTGGGTTAGAAAATTCAATCCGTATGATTTGTATACCAAAGCGCCTGTTAAACCGGATGTAAAAGCGTTGCTTCCGTATTATAAAGAATTAGTGGCAAAATATTTACCGGAGAAAATGAAGTTTTAAACCAGACCTTTTTCACTTTTTTATTTTTCTAAACTAAAGTGATCTAAAACAATACCAAATGCTAACGACCAAAACCAACATATTTTTATTAAGCCTGTTTATACTTTGTGGAATGACGGTTTCCGGACAGGAAAAAAAAGACCGAAACGATTGGGAAAATCCCGAAGTTTTTCAAATAAATCGGGAGCCTGCGCGCGCTGAATTTCTGCCTTATGCAGATGAAGTTTCAGCAATAAGCGATAAATATGAAAATTCGCCCTGGTATTTTTCACTCGACGGAAAGTGGAAATTTTCCTGGTCCCCAACACCTGATCAGCGTCCGAAAGATTTTTATAAGCAGGATTACAATACCTCAAACTGGAAAGAACTTCAAGTACCATCTAATTGGGAGCTGAATGGGTACGGCGTGCCTATTTATACCAATATAACCTATCCTTTTGACCGAAATCCTCCTTTTATCAATCATTCTGATAATCCTGTTGGCTCCTATAAAAGAGATTTTGTTGTGCCGGAAAACTGGGATAAACGTCATGTATTTCTTCACTTTGAAGCCGGAACAGCCGCTATGTACATTTGGGTAAACGGCGAAAAAGTGGGCTATACAGAAAACACTAAAAGTCCGGCTGAATTCGATATCACAAAATATTTAAAAGCAGGAAATAATACCTTGGCTGTTGAAGTGTATCGATGGAGCGACGGTTCGTATCTTGAAGATCAGGACATGTGGAGACTTTCAGGAATTGACCGAAGCGTTTATCTGTATAGTACAAATGACATTCGAATTGCCGATTTTTTCGCAAGACCGGACTTAGATGCCAATTATAAAAACGGAAGCCTGAATGTAGATATTACGCTGAAAAACCTAACGGCAAACGCAGTAAACAATCAAAGTATAGAAGCAAAACTGGTCGATGCATCAGGAAAAAACATCTTTACAAAGACAGTAAAAATAAACGTTGACGGCCATAAAACAGGATTTTTAAATTTCTCTCAAAAGATATCCGGTCCAAAATTATGGAGCAGTGAAACACCTAATTTGTATACGCTGCTACTGACCTTAAAAAATGAAAAAGGCAATTTAACAGAAACCGTTTCTACCCAAATCGGATTTAGAAAAGTAGAGCTGAAAGGGGGAGAATTACGCGTAAACGGAGTCCGTTTAATGGTTCACGGTGTCAATATTCATGAACACAATCCGGTAACAGGTCATTTTCAGGACGAAGCGACCATGCTGAAAGATATAAAACTGATGAAACAGCTGAACATCAATTCAGTACGATGCAGTCATTATCCGAACAATATCCGATGGGTAAAATTGTGTAATAAATACGGTTTGTTTCTTGTGGATGAAGCCAATATAGAAAGTCACGGAATGGGAGTAGAGGGACAGAGTTTTATGAATCCAAAAACGCATCCGGCTTATCTTCCGGAATGGAGAGAGGCACATCTGGACCGAATTTATAGTTTGGTAGAACGCGATAAAAACCAGCCCTCCGTAATACTTTGGTCATTGGGAAATGAATGTGCAAATGGTCCCGTTTTTCACGAAGCGTACAAATGGATTAAAAAAAGAGATACCACCCGACTGGTTCAATTTGAGCAGGCAAAAGAAAACGAAAATACAGATATTGTATGTCCGATGTATCCAACGATTGCTTACATGAAAGAATATGCGGCACGCAAAGAAGTCACGCGTCCGTATATTATGTGTGAGTACTCCCATGCAATGGGAAACAGCAGCGGTAATTTTCAGGAATATTGGGATATTATCCGCGGCAGTAAAAACATGCAGGGCGGTTTTATCTGGGATTGGGTAGATCAGGGCTTTGAAAGGACAGATGAAGCAGGACGAAAATATTGGGCTTATGGAGGTGATATGGGAAGTCAGAATTATTTAAACGATGAAAACTTTTGCCATAACGGATTAGTTTATGCAGACAGAACACCACATCCCGGAGCATTTGAAGTAAAAAAAGTCTATCAGGATATTTTGTTTTCAGAAGTTGACCTTAAAAACGGAATCTTCGAAATCACAAATGATTTTGGATTTACCAATCTGAACCAATACCATTTTAAATACCAGGTTTTAGAAAACGGAAAAGCGATCAAAGAAGGAACAATTGAGGTGGCTTTGAATCCGAAATCAACAAAACAATTCAAACTTGATTTACCAAAATTGCAATCAAAACCGGGCATAGAATATTTACTGAATGTTTCGGCACATACTAAAACAGGTTCAGCAATATTGCCGCAAAATTTTGAAATTGCCAAAGAACAATTTGTTCTGGAAAGCGATAACTATTTTGCAAAAACAACTGCTTCTTCTTCAAAAGTTCAGGATGAAAAAGAGGAATTTATTCTTAGCGCCGCAAATGTTGTAGTTAAAATCAGGAAATCCACGGGATTAATTTCCTATTACACTGTAAACGGAGCAGAATATTTTAAAGAATATCCGGAACCTAATTTTTGGAGAGCCCCAACCGACAATGATTTTGGAAATAAAATGCAGCTAAAATCGAATGTATGGCGAACAGCAGGTAAAAATACCACTTTAGAAAATATTCAGCTTACAGAAGAAAACGGCAAGCAATATGTAACAGCCCAATTGAAACTTAACGATGTTTCGTGTGATTACACCATAAAATACGCATTGAGTGAGGACGGGGCTTTGGAGATCCTTCCTTCTTTTAAAAAAGGAAATAATCCCGTACCGGAAATGCCTCGATTTGGAATGCTTTTCGTGCTAAAAAACAACTTTGAAAATCTGGATTACTACGGAAGAGGGCCTTTGGAAAACTATCCGGATCGAAATACATCTTCTTTCAAAGGAATTTATCAAAGCAAAGTTTCAGACCAGTATGTACCGTATACGCGCCCACAGGAAAATGGATACAAAACAGATGTTCGCTGGTTTACACTTTCAGACAATAGCGGAAACGGACTCAGTATAAAAGGGCTACAGCCTTTAGGAATAAGCACTTTAAATAATTATCCAGCCGATTTTGACGGAGGAATAGCAAAGAAAAACATACACTCAAGCGATGTCACGCCAAGAAAGGAAGTCGTCGTGTGTGTGGACTTGACCCAACGCGGATTAGGAGGTGACAATAGTTGGGGGGCCTTTCCGCATGATCAGTACAGGCTGACCCAAAATGAATACCACTACGGATTTGTGATAAAACCAATAGAATAATTATAGCCTTAAAAATTGAACCCATAGAAATATAGTTTTAGTAAGCTTAAAAAAGGACGTTTCACGCATTAAAATTTACATAGCGGCCAGCTGTTAAGAAACGTTTTACTTTTTTATTCTCTTTTATAAAAAAATGAAAACCGGGTTTTTATGTGTTAGGTAATTATGAACTCTAAAAATTTCGAATAAAAAATATTAATTATTGATACTCTTCCGGAGAAATCAATAGGGGGAATATGCTTTTAAATAAGTAAAATATGAGTAAAACAAGTACAAAGGATAGATTAATTTCTTTAGATGTTCTAAGAGGGTTTGTGATGTTCTGGATTATGAGCGGAGAACATATTATACATGCTTTGGCCAAGGCTGCACCCATTCCTGTTTTGATATGGATGTCGTCGCAACTGCATCATGCAGACTGGAATGGCATTACATTTTATGATATGATTTTTCCAGTATTTTTGTTTGTGGCCGGAGTTTCAATGCCGTATTCTTTTGAAAAAAAAATGAGTTTGGCGGGTGTAAAAACACCAAGGGAATTACCATCAAAAGAAAAACAAAAAATATACACCTCCATGCTCAGGAGAACCTGTATTTTATTGTTTTTAGGATTTGTGGTAAATGGATTATTGCGATTTGACGGTTTCGAACAAACCCGTTTTGCAAGTGTATTGGGCAGGATTGGGCTTGCCTGGTTTTTTGCCGGACTGATTTATTTAAATTTCGATTTAAAAAAACAATTGTTCTGGTTTTTGGGCATTTTAATTGGGTATTATTTGGCCATGAAATTTATACCGGTTCCTGAATTTGGAGCAGGGGTTTTAACCCGGGAAGGCTCCCTGGAAGCCTATATTGATCGTTTGTTTTTACCCGGAAGACTGCACAGTAAAGTCTATGATCCCGAAGGCTTGTTTTCGACCATTCCGGCTGTTGCTACCGCTTTGTTGGGCGTGTTTTTAGGAACATTTTTAAAAACAAAAAACAGCTTACCGGCAAATAAACAGCTTGTGATCCTAATCGTTTCAGGACTTGTTTTGATCGGGACAGGATTACTTTGGAATTATGATTTTCCTGTCAATAAACATTTATGGACAAGCTCTTTTGTATGTTTGGTAGGGGGTTTTAGCATTTTGTTTTTTACTTTTTTCTATTTCATCACTGATATTTTGGGATTCCGCAAATGGGCATTCCCTTTAATATTGATTGGTTCAAATTCGATTTTAATTTATATCGCTTCAGAAGGTTTGGTCAATTTTAAATCTACTGCCGATTTTGTATTTGGCGGCGCTATAAAATTTTTTCCGCTTATCTGGCAACCTGTTTTTACAGCTTTATCCGTAACGCTCGTACAGCTGCTTTTGCTTTATTTTCTCTATAAAAGAAAATGGTTTTTGAAAGTGTAAGAAGAGAATAGGGAAGTAGGAACGAAAGAGTTAAGAAGAAAGAGGAGAGAGCATAGAATAGAGAAGAGAGAACAAAGAGGAAAGAGGAAAGAGGAAAGAAGAGAGAACAAAGAAGAAAGAGGAAAGAATATAGAATATAGAGGAAAGAATAGAGAGGAAAGAAGAATATTCCTTTAGGTGCAATCATTTTAAACACAAGGAAACATGATTTATAATTCATTGGGAAGAATAGCATAAAGGACAGATTATTTACACATCGCTATGTGTTTTTAAAGTAAGTGAAACGCCTCTTTAAGCTATGATTCTATGTGTTAAATAAGATTTTTACAGATTACGATATAACGAGTAAAAAAATAAAATTTTAAAAATACTTTACTGACTAACCAAAAATAACCACACCATTATGAATGTTTTACAAACGGCAGATTACATTGTTTTTCTTTTCTACTTTGTTATTGTTATCACCTACGGGATGTACATTTATCGGACTAAGAAAAATGCAACAACGAGTTCTAACGATTATTTTTTAGCCGAAGGTTCGTTGACCTGGTGGGCGATTGGTGCGTCGTTGATCGCGTCTAATATTTCAGCAGAACACTTTATTGGCATGAGTGGTTCGGGTTTTGCCATTGGCCTGGCCATTGCTTCTTACGAATGGATGTCTGCGGCAACCTTAATTGTAGTGGCGATGTTTATTTTACCGGTCTATCTTAAAAACAAAATCTTTACCATGCCGCAATTTTTGGCAAAAAGATACAACAGCACCGTAAGTACCATAATGGCGATAATCTGGTTGTTGATTTATGTATTTGTCAATCTTACCTCTATTATTTATTTGGGGGCTCTGGCTATTTCGTCAATCGCACCTGTCAGTTTTCAGTTTTGTGTTATTGCGTTGAGTTTATTCTCTGTTATAGTGACTTTAGGAGGAATGAAGGTAATAGGATATACCGATATGTTTCAGGTTATTGTATTGATTCTGGGCGGTTTGGTGACCACTTATTTGTCACTGACTTTGTTATCAGAGCAGTTTGGATTTGGGAAAGACATCCTTAAAGGACTTTCCGTTTTAGCAAAACAGGCACCGGATCATTTACACATGATACTGGATAAGTCGAATCCGCATTATGCCGAACTACCGGGAATGTCAGTGCTTGTGGGGGGTATGCTTATTAATAACCTGGCGTATTGGGGCTGTAATCAATACATTGTGCAGAGAGCCCTGGGAGCCGATTTAAAAACAGCCCGCAAAGGGATTTTGTTCGCTGCTTTTTTAAAATTATTAGTGCCTATTATTGCCGTTTTACCGGGTATTGCGATGTATGTAATGCACCAAAACGGAATGTTTCAGCAGGAAATGGTCGATGCGTCAGGAGTCCTAAAACCAGATCATGCTTATCCAACTTTAATGAATTTATTGCCTGCGGGATTAAAAGGAGTGGCCTTGGCTGCTTTAACTGCGGCAATTGTAGCTTCTTTGGCCGGAAAAGCCAATAGTATTTCGACCATTTTTTCTTTAGACATCTATAAAAAATATTTTAACAGAGAAGCAACGGAACGTAAACTAGTCCGTACCGGAAGATGGGTCGTTGTCATCGCCATGTTTATTGCCGCACTGGTTGCTCCGGCATTAAAATCATTAGATCAGGCGTATCAGTTTATACAGGAATATGTTGGTTTCTTTTCGCCCGGAGTTTTGGCGATTTTCTTATTGGGAATGTTTTGGAAGAAAACAACAGCCTCGGCAGGACTTGCAGGGGCATTGCTGACAGTTCCAATTGCGGCAGTATTAAAATTTCTTCCTGTGTGGACAAATGGTGCTTTCCCCGATTATCCTTTTTTAGACAGAATGACCATTTCTTTCTTTATCATCGTATTTTTAATGGTAGCCATTAGTCTCTTACATCCGGAATCTAAAGAAGAACATGACGTTCATACCATAGAAGTCGATACATCAATGTTCAGGGTTTCTTCGGAGTTTATTATCGGTTCCTTTATAATCAGTGGGATTTTAGTGGCATTATATACCGTTTTTTGGTAGTTTTAAAATGAAGGAAGGATAAGTATCGTGGGCTCGCAAGAAGAATAAAATTTTATTTAGAGCCTGAATGCCCATTACTAAAAACAAATTATTATGATTAAAAACAAAAATATTTTCAGCAACGGTATCGTTTTACTTTTTCTTTTACAGCTTAGTTTTAATGTGCAAATATATGCCCAGAAAAATAAAGAGTATCTGGTTACCACTTATGGAGCTGTAGCTGATGGAAAAACGTTAAATACAAAAGCGATTCAAAAAGCGATTGATCTGGCTGATAAAAATAAAGGAGGAAGGGTAGTTTTTTCTAAAGGCAAATTTTTATCAGGGAGTATCATATTAAAAAGTGGCGTGGACTTATTTTTTGAAGATGGCGCTGTTTTATTGGGAAGTACCGACCCAAACGATTATCCAAAGTACGAAGAAATAAGAGCTTTGGTTATCGCTCACGGCTCAAAAAATATTTCGATATCCGGAAAAGGTATTATTGACGGACAAGGCAGAGCACTGGCACTCGCGGTTGATAGCTTACACCATACCGGAGTAAAAATTGATCCCAATTATAATTATCGAAGATTACGTCCGTCAGACGGAAGAGGAAAACTGGTTTCATTTGTGAAATGCGATGCAGTTAAAATGACAAATGTGACATTAAAAAACAGTCCGGGCTGGGTACAGTGTTTTGAGCAATGCACCAATATTGTACTTGATGCCATAAAAGTAGACAGCAGAGCGTATTGGAACAATGACGGAATTGACATTGACGGATGTGAAAACGTGAGAATAACAAATTGCGATGTCAACTCTGCTGATGATGGTATTTGTCTAAAATCAGATTCTCCGGGCCTGCAGAATAATAACATTTATATCGCAAATTGCAGTATCAGATCAAGTGCCAATGCCGTTAAGTTTGGAACAGGGTCCTACGGAAGTTTCAAAAATGTTACCATAGAAAATATTCAGGTTTTTGATACTTTCAGATCGGCAATTGCCATTGAATCTGTGGATGGCGCCGAAATTGAAAATATTAAAGTTTCGAATATTACGGCCGTAAATACAGGAAATGCAATACTTATTCGGTTAGGGCATAGAAATGGAGACAAGCCGGGATACATTAAAAACGTTTCCATTAAAAATGTAAAAGTCCGGGTTCCTTTTGGTCGTCCGGATATTGATTATGATTTGCGCGGCCCCGAAGTAGATTATTTCCATAACCCTTTTCCGGCTTCGATTGCCGGAATACCGGGATATTCGATTGAAAATGTAACCTTGGAAAATATCGAAATAACCTATCCGGGAAGAGCCTCAAAAGGAATGGCATACCTGCCTTTAAGCAGATTAAAAGACGTGCTCGAAAATATAAAAGGATATCCTGAATTTACCATGTTTGGAGAATTGCCTTCCTGGGGATTTTATGTGCGCCACGTAAACGGAATTGATCTGAAGAATATAAAACTGATTCTGGAAAAAGAAGATTTTCGTCCCGCTTTTGTTTTTGATGATGTGACAGGATTGGTTATGAAAGATATTAACCTTCCGTCTGATAAAACCAATCAAATCATTTTTAAGGATGTCATATCAGTCAATCTCGATACAGAAGCGTTAAAACAAAAAGACGAGCCCAGACAAAATACCTTCGTATTGCCTGTTAAGTAAAGTATATTTAAAGATCGGAATGCGAATTACCTGAGAGGTTTCTAAAACCTGTCAGGTCTCATAAGAAAACGAATAGCATACAATTTAAATGCAAAGATTAAAAAAGATAAACAAATGATACCAAAAGCTATAATTACCATAATCGTTTTTTGTTTTGCGCTGACGATTACAGCACAAAAAGTATACGACGTAAAAAATTACGGAGCCAAAGGAGATGGTAAAACCAATGATGCCGCTGCGATTCAAAAAGCAATAGACGCTTGTAGTAAAACTGGCGGACGGGTATTATTTTCAGCGCCTTTTACCTTCCTGTCCGGACCATTTAACGTAAAATCAGGAATTGATCTGCATGTCGAGGCCGGAGCAAAATTATTGGCAAGTCCGGATGAAAAACGCTACACCAAAAGTGCTTTCCGTACGAACCCCGGCGAAGGAACCATCTGGATTGGTGGCGAAAATATAGAGAACTTCAGCATTAGCGGCAGCGGAAAAATAGACGGAAATGGTATTTCTTTTATGGGAGAAGAATTAGAAGATTCTTATGTTTTGAAACCTTTTACAGGTCTGGACCCAAGGCCTCATGTATTAACAATTATTGGCGGAAAAAACATCAGAATACGCGATATTCATATCGGAAATTCGGCCTATTGGACCATTCATCTTGTAGGTTGCAATGATGTGGTCATTAGCGGAATTACATTACTGAATAGTTTAAAAGTACGCAACAGTGATGGTATCGATCTTGATCATTCAAAAAATGTACGCATTAGTGATTGTTATATCGAAAGTGGCGACGATTGCATCTGCCTGAAAAACCGAAGAGAATTTGAAGAATTTGGCGCCTGCGAAAACATAACAGTTACCAATTGCACCATGACCAGCAGCAGCTGTGCCATTAAAATTGGTTCAGAAAATATGGATGCCATCCGACAGGTTGTTTTTAATAATTGTATCATAAAAAACAGTAATCGCGCACTGGGAATTCAAAACAGGGACGAAGGAACAGTCAGCGATGTTTTATTTTCTAACATTATTATCGAAGGCAGATTGACTACAGATACCTGGTGGGGGAAAGCAGAACCTATATACATTACAGCTTACCGCAGGGCGAAGGGCAATCATAAAGATGCCAATTGGCGTTTTCCAAAAGGGGCTACAGAAGGAAAAGTAGGCGAAATCAAAAACATCTCTTTTACTAATATTCAGTGTACAGGTGAAAATGGAGTCTATGTAAGTGCCGAATCAAAAGACAAAATAAGCCATATCGTTTTTGATCATGTAAGTGTTTTTATAGACAAAACTACCAGCCATCAGGGAGGGATTTATGATCGTCGCCCTTCAGAACTCGAAGGTTTTGTAAAAGGAAGTACAGCCGGTTTTTACTTTGATACAGCAGAAAAAATAAAAATGCAAAACTGCTCTGTAGAATGGGGAAAAAACAAACCGGATTATTTTACTTATGCAGTTGAAAGTAAAAATGTAGATGCATTGATTATCAATAATCTGGAAGGGCAATCGGCATTTCCGGAGAAATTAGAAGCGGTGAAAAAACAATAGTGTGTCAAAAAAAACAATTGAGCACAGAAAAATAGACTTGAGGATAAAAAAACAATTTAAAAGAAGCAATAGATTTCTTTCACATAAGGCTTGTGCTTTAAAAAAAAGTGAAATGCCTGCTGGTCAGTTTGCAAAATCTAATGTTTCTATGTGTTAAAATTAAATATCCCTAACGGGTTAAATTCATTATATAAAAATGAAAAACAGTACCATTACCAGATTTGCCCTTTGCAGTTTACTGCTGTCAAGCATTTGTGCAAATGCCCAAAAGACCACTTTAGAAGTTGATATTGCTAAAACCGTTACCAAAATACAGCCCACAATGTTCGGTTTGTTTTTTGAAGATATCAATTTTGCTGCTGATGGAGGATTGTATGCCGAAATGATTAAAAACCGGTCGTTTGAGTTTGATAAACCCCTAATGGGATGGGAACAGCCTAATACAAAAAGAAGTTCTTTAAACATGCAGTCCGGTGCTGCCACTCCCATTAATGTTTCAGAAAATAAAACCAATCCTAATTTTTGCAGAATTCTCATTAATGATGACAAAGGTTATGCGATTGTCAATGAAGGGTTTAGAGGGATGGGCGTTAAAAAAGGGGCAAAATACAATCTTTCCTTAAAAGCAGCGAATCCCGATGGAAGCATCAAAAAAATAATCTTTCAATTGATAGACAAAGATCAAAAGGTTATGGGGGAGACTAGTATTATACCATCATCAAAAGAATGGAAAAATTATACTTCGCAATTTACTGCCGCGCAAACCGAGGCCAAAGCAAAACTAAAAATAACCTTTGAAGGAACCGGAACAATTGATTTGGATATGATTTCCCTTTTTCCGGAAGAGACCTGGAAAAACAGAAAAAATGGTTTACGCAAAGATCTGGTACAACTTTTATACGATATGAAACCCGGATTTTTGCGCTTTCCCGGAGGGTGTATTGTCGAAGGCAGAACTTTGTCAGACCGTTATCAATGGAAAAAATCAGTTGGGAATGTTGAAGACCGAAAAACGATGATCAACCGCTGGAATATGGAATTCAGCCACAAACAGACCCCGGATTATTTTCAAAGTTTTGGACTGGGATTTTATGAATACTTTCAGCTTTCAGAAGATATTGGCGCAACACCTTTACCCATTTTAAGTTGCGGAATGGCTTGCCAGTACAATACAGGAGAATTAGCGCCAATGGAGGAACTCGATCCTTACATACAGGATGCTTTGGACTTAATTGAATTTGCAAATGGCGATTTAAATACAAATTGGGGAAAATTACGTTCCGATATGGGACATCCAAAATCCTTTAATCTAAAATACATTGGCGTAGGAAACGAGCAATGGGGACCCGATTATATCGAAAGATATAAGGTTTTTGAAAAAGCCATAAAAGCAAAATATCCCAAAATAATTATCGTTTCAGGAAGCGGACCTTCGCCGGACGGAGAACATTTTGACTATGCGATGAAAGAACTTAAAAAGTTAGGTGCAGAACTTATTGACGAACATTATTATAAAAGCCCGCAGTGGTTTAGAGAAAATGCCGCGCGATATGATCTGTACGATCGAAAAGGCCCAAAAATATTTGCCGGAGAATATGCTGCCCAAAGCGTTTCAGGTGCAAATCCGAACAACAGAAACAACTGGGAATGTGCGTTTTCTGAAGCCGCTTTCATGACCGGATTAGAACGAAATGCCGAAGTGGTAAATCTAACGTCTTATGCCCCCTTAATGGCGCATGAAGACGCGTGGCAATGGACACCGGATATGATTTGGTTCAACAATTTAGAAGCGTACGGTTCTGCCAATTACCAAGTGCAAAAGTTGTTTTCGACCCATAAAGGAACTGATTTATTAAACATAACCAGAGACGGAAAACCGTTAACAGGGCAAAACAATTTATACGCATCTGCCGTGAAAGATGTAAATACCAAAAAAGTGATGATCAAACTAGTCAATACCGCCTCAACAAGCCGGGAAATCACAATAGGTTTAAAAGGCAGTAAAATAGAAACGAAAGGGAGCCTGACGACGCTTGCAAGTGCCGGTTTGCAAGACGAGAATACTTTTTCTGAACCTGAAAAAATAACACCAAAAGAAAGCGAATATCAATTGAAAGACGGGAAAGCGCAAATCAGTTTGCCTCCTTATTCCGTAAGTGTTTTAAAGCTAAAAATAAAATAGTGTTGTGGTAACTATTTCTTTTATTCTGAATTTGATGATGGATATGCAGAGCAGTGTGAAGCCCTTTTTCAATTTACAAAAAAATGCTTTGGAGTATTAAAAAAATAAAGGCATACAATGTTTAAGAAGTAAGAATTTGAGTATAGTAATACTGAATTTCGGGACGTACATTATGATACAGGTACTCTTAACTTTGAGTAAAATCAAAAATAGATTAGTTATGAGTTCTACCACTTCAAAATTCGATAAAATACTAAATGGTTCTCAGGAATATGGAAATGTGAACCACAAACCGGACTCAAGTAAAGAGGTCCAGATTAACACACCTGAAAAAACAATGCCTTTTTCAGACCAAATTGGAAACTACCAGCGAAACAGGGCAATTCCCGTAAAATCCTATAAAGACAGTAAAATTTATATCGTAGGAAGTGGTATTGCGGGTATGGCAGCAGCTTATTATTTTATTCGTGACGGCCATGTTCCGGGTGAGAATATTATTTTTCTGGATCAATTGCATGTAGATGGCGGATCGCTGGATGGTGCCGGAAATACCACAGACGGCTACATTATTCGCGGTGGACGTGAGATGGATATGACCTATGAAAACCTTTGGGACATCTTTCAGGATATTCCGGCTTTAGAGTTACCCGATCCTTATAGTGTATTAGACGAATACCGTCTGGTAAACGACAATGACCCTAATTACTCCAAAGCAAGACTGATTCACAACAAGGGACAAATTAAGGATTTCAGCAAATTTGGACTGGATAAAAAAGATCAGCTTGCGATTATAAAGCTGCTATTAAAAAAGAAAGAAGACCTGGACGATATCACCATTGAGGACTATTTCAGCAAATCTTTTTTAAAAAGTAATTTTTGGTTTTTCTGGCGTACCATGTTTGCTTTTGAAAACTGGCATAGTCTGTTAGAATGCAAATTATACATGCACCGTTTCCTGCATGCGATAGATGGCATGAAAGATCTTTCGTGTCTCGTCTTCCCTAAGTACAACCAATATGATACTTTTATTACACCGCTTCGAAAATTTCTTCAGGGCAAAGGCGTGCAAATAGACCTTAATACACTCGTTAAAGATTTAGATATTCAAAGCAACACAGAAGGCAAAGTAGTCGAAGCGATTATTATCGAAAGAAAGGGCAAAGAAGAAAGAATTCCTGTAGGCAAAGAGAATTATGTAATTGCCACAACAGGCTCAATGACAGAAGATACCTATTACGGCGACAACAAAACAGCACCGGTTATCACTGTAGACAGCAGCAGCAGCGGACAAAGTGCCGGATGGAAATTGTGGAAAAACCTGGCAGCCAAATCACCTGTTTTTGGGAAACCTGAAAAATTCTGCGGTAATATCGAAAAATCTTCGTGGGAATCGGCTACACTTACCTGCAGACCATCTGCTTTTACAGAAAAAGTAAAAGAATTATGTGTAAACGACCCCTATTCCGGTAAAACAGCAACAGGAGGAATTGTTACTATTAGTGATTCAAACTGGTTAATGAGTTTTACCTGTAACAGGCAACCCCACTTTCCGGACCAGCCGGATGATATTTTAGTAATTTGGGTGTACGCCCTTTTTATGGACAAAGAAGGCGATTATGTCAAAAAAACAATGCCACAATGTACAGGTGATGAAATTCTCGCAGAATTAGCCTATCACTTAGGAATCATTGATCAATTAGGCAATATCGTAGAAAACACGATTGTCAGAAGTTCTTTTATGCCTTACATCACCTCTATGTTTATGCCAAGAGCAAAAGGCGACCGTCCGCAGGTTGTGCCGGAAGGTTGTACCAATTTAGGATTAGTGGGACAATTTGTAGAAACCAATAATGATATTGTATTTACCATGGAAAGCTCAGTACGAACTGCCAGAATAGCTGTTTACGAATTATTGAACCTGAACAAACAAGTACCGGACATTAATCCGTTGCAATACGATATTCGTCATTTGCTAAAAGCAGCACAATCTTTAAACGATTATGAGCCAATAGTAGGCGAGGGGCTTTTAAGAAAATTTCTTAAAGGAACTTACTATGAACATCTTCTCGTTGAAAATGCCGACGACGGACAAGATCATGAATCGTTTTTTACGGAACAGTTAAATAAAGTAAAACACTGGATAGGAGGAATCAGGGATTAAAAGTATAAAAAAGCAATACAGTTTATAATTCAGAAAATGGCGTTAAGGCTTTGGCTTTAGCGCCATTTTTATAATATTTAAGTTTTATTTATTCTTAAATCAGCAAATGTTATAGGCATTTGTAGCCTAAAATTGCGTATTTTTATGTTTACTTGCTTTTTAAAAACAATCGTTTAACCCCTATTGATGCAGAATGGACCAGCCTTACAATAAAATAAGAGATACATTGGCCTATTTTGAGGTTGAGAACAGTTTACCTTATTATGTTTCTTCCGGAAAAAAACAAATAGATTATCCTCAGCAACCTTTTAGGATGGATTATTATTCGTTGTGTATTTGTACCGCGGGCACTATTGTTATGGCAATAGACGGTCAGCAGCATTATATCAAACCATTTACCTTATTAGTAGCAAGGCCTGCCACCATTATTGCGTTCCATACTATTAGTGACGAATTTAGAGTGAAACTGCTTTTTTTTGAAAAAGAGTTTCTGCTCAAAAACATATCAGATCCTTTTATTATTGAGAAATTAGCATTTTTCAAAGACCGCTCGTTTGAATTACTACAACTCAGGGAACAGGAAGCTAAAAAACTAATTAAGCTCATGAAATACCTTGAAAGTAAAATTGAAGCAGACCTGAAATTTAAAGACGAAATTGTCAGGACTATAATATTTAATTTGCTTCTGGAAACAGCTGAGCTTTTACCACAGGAAACACCGGAAACCGTTTTGATACTAAACAATCCCAAAGACATTTATTTTCAGTTTCTTAATCTGGTTATGGATAATATCACGCAGCATAAAGGAGTACATTATTACGCTGAGAAACTACATATTTCAAACAAATACCTGATTCAGATTGTCAAAAAAGCTGCAGATAAAACACCTCATGAAATTATCGATGCCCATTTACTAAAAGAAGCCGTAGTACTGTTAGGAAATCCGGCGATCAATATAAGCGACATTGCTTATCGGTTGCGATTTAATTCCGTTTCAGCTTTTGGGCGTTTTTTTAAAAAGCATTCTTCTGTTTCTCCCAGTGATTATCGCCGGTTGCAGCATCTTTAATTTAGGGTATGGGCAACCCATTCACATCAGGGTTTCAAACTAAAAAAATCCCGGAATTTCATTATTACACATTTTTTTTAATTACCAATATTTCTGTTTCATTTATTTTATTATGTTTGCTAAATCGATTTAGCAACTTTACTGCCTCAAACCATTTTATGAAAAATATACTTTTTAGCTGCTTTTTTATCCTGCTTTCAACAGGATTTACAAATGCTCAGGAACTCAGATCTCCCAATGGAAATTTAGTCATGACTTTTCATTTGGATAAAACCGGAACTCCCGTTTATAACTTAAATTTTAAACAAAAAACCGTAATTCAGGAAAGCAAAATGGGCTTTATTATAAAGTCGGATATACTGTTGAATAAAGGTTTTAAGATGACGGATACAAAGACTAAATCTGAAAATTCGACATGGAAACCCGTTTTAGGAGAACAAAAAGAAATCCAAAATCAATACAATGAATTGAAAGTAGCCTTGGTACAGGAAAAAAGCCAGCGAAAGGTCGACATCTGTTTTCGTTTGTTTAATGACGGACTGGGTTTTCGATATGAATTTCCTGTACAGGAAAATTTACGTCATTTTATAATTCAGGAAGAAACGACTGAATTTAATCTGACAGGAGATCATAAATTGTTCTGGATTCCGGGGGATTATGATACCAACGAATACAGTTATACGACTTCGAAAATATCAGAAATGCAGGGATTGGTTTATAACGCTACACATGTGCCGCTTGCTGCACAGGCAACCATTAAAAATCTGGCAACACAAACGCCTTTGATGATAAAGACAACGGATAATTTATACATCAACATTCACGAAGCCGCTTTAAAGAATTATCCCGCCATGTGCCTGAATGTGAATGATAAAACTTTTTCGTTGAGCTCGCATCTTGTGCCTGATGCAGTGGGAAACAAAGGATATATTCAAACCGGAAGTGTTACACCGTGGCGCACTATCGTAGTAAGTGATGATGCCAGAAATATTCTGGCTTCAAAAATGATTTTAAACCTGAATGAACCCTGCACATTTGAAGATGTTTCCTGGATTAAACCCGTAAAATATATAGGGGTCTGGTGGGAGTACTTTACCGGCGGAGGTTCAACCTGGGCATATTCAGACAATCAGGATGTTGTCATTGGCAAAACCGATTTTTCACAATTAAAACCCAATACGACACACGGAGCCAACACAAAACATGTCAAAGAATATATCGATTTTGCTTCATCAAATGGTTTTGATGCCGTTTTGGTAGAAGGATGGAATGAAGGCTGGGAAGACAATACGGCTTTCAAAAAAGAACACATCTATAGTTTTACAAAAGCCTATCCTGATTTTAACGTCAAAGAACTAAGCGACTACGCTGCAAAGAAAAACGTAAAAATCATCATGCACCATGAAACTACATCCTCAACAGCTGAATACGAAAGACAGCTAAAAGAGGCCTTGAATTTTATGGACGATAATAAGTACAACGCTGTAAAAACAGGATATGTAGGCCCAATTATCCCGAGAGGAGAACATCATGACGGGCAGCAAATGGTCAATCATTACACCTATGTGGCCACAGAAGCGGCGAAACATAAAATCATGGTAGACTCTCACGAAGCCGTTCGCCCAACAGGTTTACACCGTACTTATCCCAACTGGTTTGCACAGGAATCGGCTAGAGGAACAGAGTTTGAATCCATGGAAGGAATTCATCCCGATCATACCACAATATTACCATTTACCCGTTTAATGGGTGGTCCTATGGACTATACACCCGGAATTTTTCAGGGCGATTTATCGGTTTACGGATCTAAAAAGAATACGTTAAGCACCACGCTGGTAAAACAATTGGCATTGTATGTTACAATGTACAGTCCGCTACAAATGGCAGCTGATTTACCGGAGAATTATATAAAATTCAATGACGCTTTTCAGTTTATAAAAGACGTTGCTTTAGATTGGGACGAAACTTATATCCTTGAAGCAGAACCCGGTGATTATATTACCATCGCCAGAAAAACCAAAGGCAAAGAAGAATGGTTTGTAGGCGGAATCACCGATGAAAATCAACGTACAGCAACGATTGATTTTAGCTTTCTGCCTGCCGGAAAATCTTTTACAGCCACAATTTACGAAGATGGAAAAACAGCAGATTACAAAACCAATCCCCAGTCGTATAACATCCGAAAAATGAAGGTAAACAGCAAAACAAAAATAAAACAAAAACTGGCTTCTAGCGGGGGTGTGGCAATCTCAGTAAAATAAATAGGGTCTGAAAATAACATCTGCTCAATCTGCGGGAGAAAAAGCTGGACCACTCCCGACAGCTATCGGGAGCGGCAAAAAACAGAAAGTTGATAATAAAGTAAAAATATAAACATGAGCACAAAAATTTACCCTTTACAATTTGAACCCATTTTAAAAGAAAGAATCTGGGGAGGAGAGAAACTCAAAACAGTTCTGAACAAACCCATCACTTCTAAAATTACAGGCGAAAGCTGGGAATTATCTACCGTAGAAGGAGATGTAAGTGTGGTGGCGAATGGCGAATTAAAAGGAAAATCATTAACGGAACTGATCAATGATTTGCCGGACGAAATTTTAGGAACAGCAGTTTATAAACGCTTCGGGAAACAGTTTCCTTTGTTATTTAAATATTTAGATGCCAGAGAAGACCTTTCGATTCAGGTACATCCAAATGATGAACTGGCAAAAGAAAGACACAACTCTTTTGGTAAAACCGAAATGTGGTACATCATGCAGGCCGATCAGGATGCAAGGATTATTGTAGGTTTTAAAGAAGATTCCGGTAAAGAAGAATATCTGCAAAACCTGAATAACAAATCACTGACTTCTATTTTAGATGATATAAAAGCCCAAGCCGGAGACGTATTCTTTTTAGAAACAGGAACCGTTCACGCGATAGGGGCAGGGCTGGTTGTGGCAGAAATTCAGCAAACTTCGGACATTACCTATCGTTTGTATGATTTTGACCGAAAAGATGCTCAGGGAAACACACGCGAATTGCATGTTGATTTAGCATTAGATGCTATAAATTATAATAAGGTTGATACGTATAAAAAGTATGATAAGGCTGAAAATGAATCAAATGTAATAGTAGACTGCCCTTATTTTACCACAAATTTTATTCCGTTAAACGGAGAAAAAAAAGTCGGTAAAAACGGAGAATCCTTTACCGTTTTGATGTGTATCGAAGGAGATTTTGAAATTACAATTGAAAATGAAACGTATCCATACCAAAAAGGAGATACCGTTTTGATTCCGGCAGCCATACAAAAGTATTCCCTAAAAGGAACGGCTTCAATTTTAGAAGTATTTATCGCATAAAAATAAAAAGGGTAAAATAAATCTAATTCTCGCATAATAGCTGTAATTATTGATGATTGTGTGGTTTATTAACCTTAAAAAAATGATTCGTATAAAAAAAAGATTTACAAAATCGTTTTAGTAACTATTTTTATATATATTTGTGATATAATTAATAACAGCTTAATAAAAATTTAACGCTATAAATGAAAAAGATAACTATAAAAGATATTGCCACAGAAGCAGAAGTGTCGATATCAACAGTGTCTTTTGTCATTAACGGAAAAGGGGAGAAAATGGGAATTAGTGCTTCTGTCATCAAAAAAGTGCAGAATGTAGCAGAGAAACTCAATTACAGGCCCAGTATGATTGCGACCAGTTTAAGAACCGGTAAAACAAGATCAATCGGGCTTATTGTAGAGGATATTTCCAATCAGTTCTTCTCAGATTTGGCCAGAGTGATTGAAGACGAAGCGAAGAATATTGATTACAGGGTTTTTTATTGCAGTACAGGAGATGATGATGAACGTTCTGACGAGTTAATACATAGTCTTTTACAGGCAAATGTAGACGGCTTTATTATTACGCCGACTAAAAAGCTTGAAGAGAAAATAGACCTTCTTTTAAAATTGAAAAAACCGGTTGTATTAATCGATCGTTATTTTCCGGGACAAAGAGTGAGCCATGTGGTCATGGACAATTATGAAGCATCCAACACAGCCACTAAATATCTGATCTCAAAAGGGTTCAAAAATATAGCGGTGGTCAATAATACCTCTGAAATGATTCAGATGAAATTAAGGGAAGACGGTTATAGAGATGCCTTAAAAGAAGCAGGATTATACAAAGAGTCGCTTGTGCTTCATATGGAATATCACAGTAATGAAGAAGCAAGAATTGCATCGACCGTCAAATTTTTTAAGAAAAATGCCGAAATTGATGCTGTTTTATTCCTGACCAATTACATGGGGCTTATAGGTCTTTTGGCTTTTAAGAACATGGGAGTAAAAATACCGGAAGACATTGCTGTAATCAGTTTTGATGATCACGACAGTTTTAAATTGCATACGCCAACGATTACGGTTATTGCGCAGCCAATTGAAGAAATTGCCATAAAATCAATACAATTGCTGATGAGCCAGATGACGGATATGGAAACATTTGATGTAGAAAAAAGCCTTAAAAAAGGCAAGTTGATTATAAGAGAATCGGTTTGATAAAAAAAACCGGTTTTAAAAATAAAAAAGAACGTTTCGTTTTTTTTTACTCATTTTACTAAATCGTTTTAGTAAATTTTAGATTGATCCCGCTGATTTTCAGTTCGTTTTTTCAATCTGTTTACGATATCGATTTCTTAAAATTCAGGAAAGTGCATAACTATTAAAACCATAGTATTCAGGAGCTGGAGAACTGCTGAATACCATATTGAAAGTGAGTTCAAATTTTTTACTAATTATTAAAAACAAACGGGTTAAAAAAACAATCAAAACAAAATTCAAAACTAATAACCAAAAAAAATGCTTATGAAACGATTATTAGCAGTGTTAGGAATGGTGTTGTTCAGCAGTTTAAGTACTGTAGCGCAAAACCGATTAATAACAGGCATAGTGACTGATGCAGAAAACAAGGGAATTGTTGCTGCATCGATTGAAGTTCAGGGAAAACCATTTAGCGCGATTACAGACGCCGAAGGCAGATTTAAGATGAATGTTCCACAAGGTAAGGTTACCTTAAATTTATCATCTATCGGGTTTATATCAAAATCAGTGGTACTTCAGGAAAATGAAAATAAAATTTCGGTGGTATTAGCAGAAAATGCACAGGAATTAAAAGATGTTGTAGTAACTTCATTTGGAGTTAAAAAACAAAAGAAAAGTTTAGGTTATGCCGTTGGGGAACTAAAAGGGGAAGACATAACAAAAAACAAAGAAATCAACTTAGGAAATGCCCTTCAGGGAAAAATTGCCGGAGTTAACGTTTCTGCACCGGTTACAGGACCATCAGGTTCCAGCCGTGTTGTAATTCGTGGAGCTACTTCAGCTTCTGGTTTAAACCAGCCCTTATATGTGGTAGACGGAATTCCTATTGACAACAGCCAGCAAGGAAACGCCGGAATGTACGGAGGAGCTGATAAAGGTGATGGTATGTCATCTTTCAATCCGGACGATATCGCTTCGATGTCTGTCTTAAAAGGTAGTGCCGCTTCTGCACTTTACGGGTACAGAGGGTCAAATGGTGTTATTTTGATTACCACTAAAAAAGGTAAAAACGGAACAGGGATAGGCGTAGATTTTAGTACAAATTCTACCTTTAATACACCAGTAAGCCTTTTACACTGGCAGGATCAATACGGAGCCGGAGCACCTGTAAACGGTGTGGCAACAAGATTTACAGATCTTCAGGAACTTAGGGATTCTTATTATTTTGCATGGGGAGATAAATACGACGGAACACCTTCTCTTGCCTTAGACGGAAGCACTAAACCTTACAGAGCATACGGAAAAGACAATGTTGAAAATTTCTACAGAACCGGATATTCTTTTAGCAATACCTTAGCGATTTCTGGCGGAAACGAATCAACGAACTTCAGATTATCTTTCGGAAATACCAAAGATGAGTCTATAATGCCGGGAACTAATTTTGGCAGAAATAACATTGCTTTGAGTTTAAACTCGGCAGTAAACAAAAAAATAAGTATCGAGACCAATGCTCAGTATGTTACAGAGAAAAGTCATAACAGGCCTTATTTGAATGATTCTCCAAGAAATGCTTCTTTCCCAACTACTTTCATGACTCCGGGAACAGACATTAGATCCATAAGCAATGCGTATGACGCAAATGGAGGTGAAGCAGATTATTTTGGTGCCAATACTTACCAGACAAATCCGTACTTCGCAACACAAGAAGACCTTAACGATGACCTTAGAAAGCGTTTTATTGGTTCTGCAAAAGTAAATTACAACATTACCGATAAAATTTACGCAAAAGGGGTACTGGGTATTGATGATATCAATTATGAATATACTGAAATTGAACCAACCGGAATCAATTATAATCCTGGTGGATCTTACGAAAACAGAGTAGAAAGCCGTTCAGAATATAATGCTTCAGGGTATTTAGGATACAAAGGCGATATCGCAAAAAATCTTTCATTGGATGCTTTTGTTGGGGCTAACCGTCAACACAACAGATACAGCGGTATTAAAATGAGAGGAAACAACTTTATTGTTCCATTCAAATATTTCTATGGAAACACACAACCGGACAAATCAGAGAAATTATTCTCAGAAAGTGAAGTAAACTCTCTTTTCTATTCTGCCGATTTAGGATACAAAGATTTCTTATATGTAAGTTTAACAGGTCGTGAAGATTGGTTCTCTACTTTAGATCCGTCAAACAACAGTACCTTTTATCCTTCTGTGAGTTCAAGTTTTATTTATTCTGAAGTAATCAAATTACCGGAATGGATGTCTTACGGTAAGTTCAGAGCAGGTTGGGGTAACGTAGGAGGTGCATTGCCTGACGCTTATGCTTTGGCATTGACTTATACAGCACCAGACGGACAAACAGATTCTTTGGGGCAGCCAATTTTGGGTGTTAACGGAGAAACAGTTCCAAACAAAACCTTAAAACCTTATAATGTAAGTACCATCGAATTTGGTTTTGAAAATACTTTCTTCAACAACAGAGTGAGTACAGATTTAACATTCTATCAAAAGAAAACCACAAACGATATTACAGATGCAGATATTTCTCAGGCTTCCGGTTACCGAACTACAAAAATCAACGTAGGGGAAATCATGAACAAAGGGGTTGAATTTGCTGTAAACGTAAAAGCGGTTAAAACACAAAATTTCTCCTGGAATATTGCGTATAACTTTGCTTACAATGACAGTAAAGTATTAAATCTTTCAGACAAAATTACAACCAAATCATTAGAAGGAAACAGAGATGCAAGAGCTTCTGTGGTTTTAGAAAAAGGACAGCCTTTTGGAGTAATCAAAGCCTATGATTATTTAAGAGATGCACAAGGAAATATCGTATTGGATACAAACGGTAAATTCATGAGAGGAAATCTAATCATAGCAGGACAAGGTGTTGCGCCAACTGCAATGGGACTTTCAAATGACTTCTCTTATAAAAACTTTACATTGTCAGTATTTGTAGATGCTAAATTTGGAGGAGAAATCTATTCTGCTACCAATCAATTAGGAACTCGTTACGGATTATCAGAGCAGACGCTTCCGGGTCGTGAAGGCGGAGTAGTAGTATCAGGTAAAGACATTAACGGAAATGCTGTAAACACAACTGTTTCTGCATACGATTACTGGAGAAGTTATAGTGATGTAACCTCAAACTTTGTATACGATGCTGATTTCGTGAAATTAAGAGCAATTTCATTTAGCTACAATTTCCCAAAAACATATCTTTCAAAAACGCCATTTCAGGCAATTAGTTTAGCATTCTCTGCTCACAATTTATGGACAATCTATGATAAAGTGCCAAACATTGATCCGGAGTCCAACTATTCTAACAGTAATGCGCAGGGTCTTGAAAGAGCTTCTATGCCTTTGACAAGAAATTATGGTGTAACGCTGAATGTCAAATTCTAATATTATAAAAAGATGAAAAATAAATATATAAAAATATTTTGTGTCGCAATAGTAAGTGCAATGACATTGACTTCATGCGATAAAGGATTTGAAGAAATGAATACAAATCCAAATGCACTGACAGATCCTGCTGTAAAATCAATGTTTACACTGGCTGAGATCTACTTAGATGGTCAGGATTTTTCGAATACCAGAGGAAATAATTATTACGCAGCACAAATCGTACAGCAATTTTCTTCATTAGGAGGACCGGGTTCAAAATATACCTATTCTTCTGAATATTCAGGTTCGCTTTTTGGAGAATCTTACGGAAAAGGATTAAACCAGATTTTTCAATTAACTTCTGTTTTAAAAGATACACCGGAAAATTCTAATACCATTCAGGCACTAAGGATCATGAAAGTATTCATGTTTCAAAAATTGACGGATACCTACGGTGAAGTTCCTTATTTCGAAGCCGGAAAAGGATACAACGGAAATGTTTTTGCCCCAAAATATGACACACAGGAAGCGATCTACAATGACCTTTTAAAAGAATTAGACGAAGCGGGAGATGCTCTGGATGCAAATAAAGCCTTTGTTGGTGCAGCCGATTTGTATTACCAAAGCGATGTTGCCAAATGGAAAAAACTGGCAAATTCCCTAATGTTGAGAGTGGCAATGCGTTTGTCTAAAGTAAACCCTGCAAAAGCGAAACAATACGTAGAAAAAGCGGTTGCTAAAGGAGTTTTTACTTCAAACGATGATAGTTTGGTTTTAAAACACGATTCAGGCCCTGCCGGAGTTAAAACAAACCCAATCACTTCTTCATGGTTTCGAAACGACCTGAATGGTGGTGACGGGAATGTAAAATTCAGCAAAACGTATATCGATTTCCTGAAAAACAACAACGATCCGCGTTTGAGAATCTATGCAAAACTAGAAGCTACAGGAGACAATTCTCCGGCAAGCCAGCAAGGTCTTGCTAATGATGCAAAAGAATTTCCGGGCGGAGACAAAAAATTGTTCTCAGATCCTAATACATCAACGGTATTGCGTTTAGACGCACCAACCTTAATCATGTCTTATGCCGAAGTACAATTTATACTGGCAGAAGCAGCGGTAAAAGGATGGAACGTGGGTGGAACTGCACAAAAGTTCTACGAAGACGGAGTAAAAGCAGCCATGAATATTCTGACCATTTTTGGAGACAAAGTACCGGCAGTTTCAACCGCTGAATACAACACTTATATTTTGGCTCATCCGTTTAATGCTACCGGAACTGACGCACAGAAAATTGAACAAATTATCACTCAGAAATGGGTTGTATTATTGTTTAATGGTTTTGAAGCATTCTCAGAATACAGACGAACAGGATATCCTGCTATAGTTCCCGTTAATGACCCAACCGGAGAAACAAAAGGAACAGTTCCAAGAAGATTAATTTACGATCAGTCAGAGTTAATTACAAACGCTGCCAATTATAAAGAAGCGATCTCACGTCAGGGACTGGATTTAATGACAACCAGAATTTGGTGGGACAAACAATAGTTTAAGTTTGGTTAGAGTTAGTTGAATTAAGCCGGGTAGGAATACCTGTACCGCCCGGCTTATTTTATATTTTGATTTTTATTTATTAAAAAAGTTTTATCACCCATTCGTTCGCTGGTTTTTAAAACCTTTTTTTTCGCAAGTACTAAATGTACCGGCTGAAAAAGAAGAGATTATCTTCAAATGAACCTAAAATGAAAGATTGATTTTTTTAAGGACTATAAAAATCTAAAATCAGCAATCTAAAATTAATAAAACCGGCAGCTGTAAAAAGGAAATGATTTCTGGATATTTTGTTAGTTACCTTGTATTCTGATACAAACCTACAGAGAAGGATAATGGATTACCAATTGTCCTTCTCAAACTGCCAAAAATTAAACTGCCCACACATAATAATTAAGCATACAATAAAAATGGAGTCTAAAAAAAGCTTCTATTGGATTTTAGGTATTTGTCTGGCAAATTTTTCATTTGCCGTAAATGCCCAAAATATAGATTTGAAATCCGGATGGCAATATCGGGAAGTAAAAACAGCAAAGTGGAATCCCGCCACTGTTCCCGGAGAAATCCATACAGACTTGCTGAACAATAAATTAATACCGGATCCATTTTACAGAGACAACGAAAAAAAACTGGAATGGATCGAAAAGAAAGACTGGGAATATAAAACCACTTTTCAGGTTAGTCCGGCGCTATTAAAAAAGAAGAATGCCGAATTGGTTTTTGACGGTTTAGATACTTATGCTACTGTTTACCTTAACAATAAAGAAATTCTAAAAGCCGATAATATGTTTCGCCAATGGCGTGTTGATGTTAAAAAACTAATTAAATCCGGTCATAATGATTTGGTGGTCGTTTTTAAATCGGCACAAAATGTGGTGGATTCATTGGCCAAAAAAGATTTTCCGTTTGTAATCCCGGATAATCCAAGAGCGTATGTACGTAAAGCACAATATCATTTTGGATGGGACTGGGGACCAAAATTCACTACTTGCGGAATCTGGAAAACGCCACGCTTAGAAGTATACGACGAAAAAACTCCGGAGAAACCGTATGTGCCGGACCGCAAAATCGAATTGGTGCAGGAACCGGATAATCTGGGTAAAACATTCTACTTTAAAATTGATGGAAAGCCCGTTTATATGAAAGGGGCTAACTATATTCCGTCAGATGCTTTTCTGTCGCGCGTAACCAAAAAAGAATACGAAAAAGTAGTAGGGATGGCCAAAGACGCCAACATGAACATGCTTCGTGTCTGGGGCGGCGGAATCTATGAAGACGATTATTTCTACGACTTATGTGATAAAAACGGAATCTATATCTGGCAGGATTTTATGTTTGCCGGAACAATGGTACCGGGAGATGATGCTTTTTTTGATAATGTAAAAAAAGAAGTGCAGTATCAGGTAAAACGTTTACGCCATCATAAAAGTATTGTTTTGTGGTGCGGCAATAATGAAATCGACGAAGCCTTTAAAGACTGGGGTTGGCAAAAGACCATGAAAATGTCTAAGCAGGATTCAACCCGTTTATGGAAAGATTACGTTCGCCTGTTTCAGGACAGCATCCCAAAATGGGTAAAAGAAGTCGATACCAAACGTCCTTATATCAGTTCATCACCAATGTTTCACTGGTCAAGAAGCACCAGTCTTACTGAAGGTGACAGCCATTATTGGGGAACCTGGTGGGGATTAGAAGATGTCGAAGCCGTACAGAAAAAAACAGGCCGCTTTGTGAGCGAATACGGAATGCAGGCCATGCCAACCTATTCCTCGATCGAAAAATTTACCTTGCCGGAAGACCGCTATTTATATTCGGATATCTTGCAGGCGCATCAAAAAGCCGGCAAAGGATTCCTGAAATTAGATTCGTATCTGAATCGGTATTTTATTGATTCGGTCAAAATAAAGAAAATGAATGTCGAGGATTATTCCTATCTCACACAGTGTTTACAATATTATTCGCTAAAAAATATTATTGGCATTCACCGTTCAAAAGCACCTTACAATATGGGAACTTTAGTCTGGCAACTCAACGATTGCTGGCCGGTAGCAAGCTGGAGTGTAACCGATTATTACGATCGTCAGCCCAAAGCAGCCTGGTACGCCATGAAAGAAGCCTATCGTGACGACAAAACCCCCGAAATAGATTTGACACGTCCGATAAATTTAAAACTGGAAGAACCAAAAATAACGTGGGAATTAAAAGGAAATAAAGTAATTTTAAAAGCTTCCAAATTTGCCAAATACGTAAACGTTTCCATAAAAGGATATACCGGAAAATGGAGCGACAATTATTTCGATTTAAAGCCCGGAGAAGAAAAAATAATCACGTTTGAAGGGAAAGTAATAAAGCCGGTTTTGAAAATTTACTCTCTTTATGATGTTTTGAAGAGGTACTAAGGTTCTTAGGTTTTTAGGGACAGAGGTTCAAAGGAACAAAGCGACAAAGGTTTTTGTAGAGGCGCACAGTAATACGTCTCCTTTGCGAGCCTTGCGTAAATTATTGCGCACTTTGCGGTTAATTTTTTTATGTTCAAAGATTAAAAAAAATCTGTATAAACCCGTTTAATCCACGTCATCCGTGTGCCATCAAACAAGTAAAATAAAAAATGAATAACATGATTACAAAATATAAACACATTGTTTTCGCCATAATTATGCTAATTAATTTCCCTGTAATCTCACAGGAAAAGAAAGCAAAACAAAACAATATAGATTACACCCAATATGTAAATCCATTGATAGGTTCTGCCGGGCACGGACATGTATTTGTGGGGGCTAATGTTCCGTTTGGAGCAGTACAATTAGGCCCTGTTAATATATTTGAAGGCTGGGACTGGTGCAGCGGGTACAACTATGCCAGTAATACAATATTAGGATTCACGCATACGCATTTAAGCGGAACCGGAATTGGCGATTTAAATGATATTCTCTTGCTTCCCGTTTCCGGAAAAGTGCCTTTGTTTAAAGGAACAAAAGAAGATATGGCAAACGGTTACGGCTCTTATTTTTCACATGGAAATGAAGTGAGTAAACCAGGATACTACAGCGTTTTATTGGATAAATATAAAATTAAAGCCGAATTGACTGCCAGTGAAAGAGTGGGTTTTCATAAATACACGTTTAATAGTACGCAGGATAATCATATTTTAGTAGACCTTGCAGATGGTATTGGCTGGGATAAACCCGTCAAAACATTTATCAAAAAAATAAACGAAACGACACTTGTAGGCTATCGTTTTTCAGCAGGCTGGGCAGCAGATCAGCGTGTTTATTTTGCAATCGAATTTTCGGAACCAATTTCAAATATAGCATTATACGATGATAAGACCAAAGTAAATGGAAATGAAGGCGAAGGATTAAAAATGAAAGCCATTCTGGATTTTGCCACAAAAAACAAGCAGGTTTTAGTAAAAGCAGGTATTTCTCCGGTAAGCTATGAAAATGCTGTTTTAAACATAAAAGCAGAAATTCCGAATTGGGATTTTGATCAGACGGTAAAAACTGCCACATCAAAATGGAACAGGGAATTAAAGAAAATTCAGATCAAAGGAGATGATAAAACGATGAAAGTTTTTTATACGGCCTTATACCATACCATGTTTGCCCCTTCGATTTTCAATGATGCCAATGGCGATTACAGAGGAACAGACAAAAAAGTATACGAAAAAGCAAATTTTACAAATTATACCACTTTTTCACTTTGGGACACCTATCGTGGTTTACATCCGTTGTATACCATTACACAAGAAGATAAGATCAATGACATTGTAAAATCATTTTTGGCGATTTACGAGCAACAGGGCCGATTACCGGTTTGGCATTTAATGGGCAATGAAACCAATACCATGAACGGAAATCACTCGATTGCCGTTATTGCAGATGCCTATCTAAAAGGCTATAGAGGTTATGATACCGCATTGGCGTATGAAGCCATCAAAAAAACAGCCATGCAAACGCGGGACGGAATGGATTATGTTCAAAAACTGGAATATATCCCTGCCGATAAAATGTTAGAATCTGTTGGTAATGCTCTAGAATATGCCATTGATGATTATTGTGTGGCGCAAATGGCAAAATCTTTAGGCAAAACGGAAGATTATAATTATTTCTCGAAAAGAGCGAATTTGTACAAATTGTATTTCGATAAAGAAACCACTTTCATGAGAGGAAAATTAACAGATGGAAAGTGGAGAACACCCTTTAATCCGCTTTCATCGGCACATCGTAAAGACGATTATGTTGAAGGAAATGCGTGGCAATATACCTGGTTAGTCCCTCAGGACCCTTACGGTTTAATTGAACTGTTTGGAAGCGAAGATAAATTTTTAGCCAAATTAGATTCTCTTTTCCTGATCACAGACAAAGTAGAAGGAGAGGAAATTTCTCCGGACATTAGCGGATTAATTGGTCAATATGCACAAGGAAACGAACCCAATCATCATATTCCATATTTGTATGCTTATGCGGGACAACCCTGGAAAACAGCAAAGCTAATCCGTGAAATTGATGATAAATTCTACTCAACAAAACCGGATGGCTTATGTGGTAACGAAGATTTGGGGCAAATGTCGGCCTGGTACGTTTTCTCTTCAATGGGATTCTATTCGGTTAATCCGGCAAACGGAATTTACGTTTTGGGAAGTCCGTTAGTTAATACAGCTACAGTTCATTATAAAGAAGGAATTTCGTTTACACTCAATGCAGTAAACAATAGTAAAACCAATATCTATATCCAAAAAGCAGATTATAACGGAAAACCGTATACAAAATCATACATCACGCACGATATGATTGTAAAAGGAGGAGAGCTGAAATTGTATATGGGAAATAAACCATCGACAACTTTTGGAGTGAAGAAAGAAGACAGACCGCTTTAAATTTAAGATTTTAGAATATAGATTTGAGATGTAAGAAGTTAAAGATTTCATTCACATTTTTTCCTAACAGGTTTTTAAAACCTGTTAGGTATAGTTTAAAAGCTGTTTAAGTATAGTTTTAAACGGGGTATAGTTTTAGGTTTAGGATAGCTTTATCAAAGGCTCAGACTTTTACAAAACTTTGCAAGTGGAGAATGCACATTTCATAAAAAACACACATAATACCTAACAGGTTTTTAAAACCTGTTAGGATAATAAAAAAAGGATATGAAAATAAAGAGTTTAATTTTTTTAGGATTAATGCAATGTTGCGTTTTTGTAAATGCACAAGTTAAAACGTTAGATCCGGTAGAATATGTAAATCCTTTAATGGGAACACAATCATTGCATAGTCTTTCAAACGGAAATACCTATCCTGCGATTTGCAGACCCTGGGGAATGAATTTCTGGACACCGCAAACCGGAAAAATGGGCGACGGATGGGCGTATATTTATACTTCCGAAAAAATCAGGGGATTCAAACAAACCCACCAGCCATCACCTTGGATGAACGATTACGGACAGTTTTCGATCATGCCGGTAACCGGAAAATTAGCTTTTACAGAAGAAGAAAGAGCAAGCTGGTTCAGCCATAAAGCTGAGGTTTCAAAACCCTATTATTACAGTGTATATCTTGCCGATTATGATGTAACGACAGAAATCACCGCTACCGAAAGGGCTGCACATTTTCAGATTACTTTTCCGGAGAATGCACAATCTTCTATTGTAATTGATGCATTTGATAAAGGGTCGTACATCAAAATAATTCCATCCGAAAATAAAATTATCGGTTACACAACCCGCAATAGTGGCGGAGTACAGGAGAATTTCAAAAATTATTTCGTCTTGCAGTTTGATAAGCCATTTGTAACCCACTCTACCTGGCACGATAAAGTTTTAGAAAAAGACAAACTGGAATTAAAAGACAATCATACAGGAGCAGTGGTTGGCTTTAAAACCAGAAAAGGAGAAATCGTAAACGTAAAAGTTTCCTCTTCATTTATCAGTCCGGAACAAGCGGAGTTAAATTTAAAAAATGAATTAGGAACAGCCTCATTTAATGAAACCGTAGCGCAATCCAAACAGGAATGGAATAAAGTTTTAGGAAAATTAACAGCCGAAGGCGGAAGCGAAGAACAATTAAAAACATTTTACTCTTGTTTATACCGTACCGCTTGTTTTCCGCAAAAACAATATGAGATAAATGCAAAAGGAGAAATTGTGCATTACAGCCCTTACAATGGTAAAACTTTACCGGGTTACAGGTTTGCCGGAACAGGTTTTTGGGATACTTTCCGTGCGTTATATCCTTTACTGAATTTAGTTTATCCTTCTATAAACAAAGAAATGCAGGAAGGATTAATCAACGATTACAAAGAAGGCGGTTTCCTGCCGGAATGGTCCAGCCCGGGATTCAGAAACGTAATGGTCGGGAATAATTCGGCATCTGTAGTTGCGGATGCTTATATTAAAGGATTACGAGGATATGACATTAACAAATTGTACGAAGCATTAGTGCACGGAGCCAATAACGAAGGGCCGCTGGATGCTGTGGGACGAAAGGGAGTGGAGTATTACAACACTTTAGGATATGTGCCTTATGATGTGAAAATTAATGAAAATGCAGCCCGGACATTAGAATATGCTTATGATGATTTTACGATCTGGAAACTGGCAAAAGCCTTAAACCGTCCGAAAAAAGAAATCATTTTATACGAAAAACGAATGATGAATTATAAGAATCTTTATAATCCTGAAATTGGTTTGATGAGCGGTAGAAATAAAGACGGAAGTTTTCCAAAAAATTTCAATCCGTTTAAATGGGGAGATGCTTTTACCGAAGGAAATGCCTGGCATTACAGCTGGAGTGTTTTTCATGACGTACAGGGTTTGATCGATTTAATGGGCGGAGAGAAAAATTTCACAGCAAAATTAGACGCTGTATTTACAACGCCGCCGGTTTTTGATGATAGTTATTACGGATCGGTAATTCACGAAATCCGCGAAATGCAAATTATGAATATGGGACAATATGCACACGGAAACCAGCCAATTCAGCACATGATTTACTTATACAATTATGCAGGTGAACCCTGGAAAACACAATACTGGTCCCGCGAAGTCATGAACCGTTTGTACAAACCCGCTCCGGACGGATATTGCGGAGATGAGGATAACGGACAAACCTCAGCCTGGTACGTTTTCTCTGCAATGGGATTCTATCCGGTTTGCCCGGGAACAGAAGAATATGTTTTGGGAGCACCATTATTTAAAAAACTGACACTACAATTAGAAAACGGAAAACAACTGGTGATCAAGGCACCAAACAATTCTGAAACCAACAAATATGTTCAGGATTTAAAATGGGATACGACCACTTATGCCAAAAATTTCATCAACCATTTTGAAGTATTAAAAGGTGGTGAATTAAACTTTGACATGAGCAGCACACCTAATTTACAAAGAGGAACTTCGGCAAGTGCCTATCCATATTCTTATTCAACTTCAAAATAATACTATGCAGTCACGTAGAAAATTTATAAAAAACACAGGAATTTTTTCAGCAGGATTATTGGCACTTCAAACCGATGTTTTCGGGATGCAGTCGGATGCTTTCAATTTTGCCTTAAAAGATTTTATTACCAAAAGGCCACCGTTAGCCGAAAGAAAATTTACGAGTAAAGCAGTCGAAGCTGCAATCGTAAGGATCAAAAAACAAATCGCAAATCCGGAACTGGCATGGTTGTTCGAAAACTGTTTTCCAAACACCTTAGACACTACAGTCGATTTTGAAATCATCGACGGAAAACCGGATACGTATGTCATTACAGGAGATATCGATGCCATGTGGCTGCGTGACAGTACAGCACAAATCTGGCCGTATATTCCGTTTGTAAAAGAAGACAAAAAACTGGCAGAACTGGTAAAAGGTGTCATCAACCGCCAGACAAAATGTATTTTGTTAGATCCTTATGCGAATGCTTTTTATAAAGATTTCAATCAGGTAAGCGAATGGAAAAATGACATGACGAAGATGCAGCCGGGCATTCACGAACGCAAATGGGAAATTGACAGTTTGTGTTACCCCATACGATTGGCACATGGCTATTGGAAGGAAACCGGAGATATCAGTTTGTTCGACAGCAAGTGGAAAGAAGCCATGCTTTTGGTTCTGCAAACCTTTAAAGAGCAACAACGCTGGACGGATAAAGGGCCATACAATTTTCAGCGCGTTACAGCCTGGGCTACAGATGGTGTACCTTTAAGCGGTTACGGCTATCCGGTAAAACCATGCGGATTGATTGTTTCGACTTTCAGGCCAAGTGATGACAGTACCTTGTTTGGCTATTTGATTCCGAGTAATATGTTTGCGATTGAAGTATTGGGATACCTTCAGGAAATTTTCTCTTTGCCGGCATTAAAAGACGATAATTTAGTAGCTAAAGCAAAAGAATTACAAGGACAAGTTCAGAAAGGATTAGAAGAAAACGGTATCATCGAGCATCCAAAATTCGGAAAAATCATTGCTTTTGAAGTAAACGGATACGGAAGTTTCCATATGATGGATGATGCCAATGTTCCGTCATTATTGTCATTGCCGTATTTAGGCGCAATTGAACCGGACAATCAATTGTATCTCAATACCCGTAAAGTAGTACTTTCAGAAAATAACCCGTTTTTTTATAAAGGAAAAGCAGGCGAAGGCGTTGGAGGCCCACATACAGGAACAGATACCATCTGGCCTATGAGTATTGTTTTAAGAGCCATTACCAGTGTCGATGAAAAAGAGATCAAAGCGTGTATTAGCAATCTGATCAAAACCAATGCTGATACAGGTTTTATGCACGAGTCCTTTCATAAAGACGATGTAACCAGGTTTACAAGAAAATGGTTTGCCTGGGCCAATACGCTATTTGGAGAAATGATTGTGCATACAAGCCTTCATTATCCTCAGATTTTAAAAGACAAAAACATATAAAAAAAGAAATATTTACCATTAAGAGAGTAGTAAAATAAAGCTTTTAAAAAGTAGAGACAGAAAAAATACTTACCAGTAGGAAAGATGAAGCCGTTAGACGTAATCAACTTAATTCCTTAATGGTGAAAAAAGAATCAAAACTAAATTTTCTAACGCTCTTAATGGTTCAATTCAAAAAAATAAAGAATGAATAAAGAATATGCCGTAGGAATTGATATTGGAGGAACACATATTACCACAGCTATTATAGATGTTAAAAATATGCAATTGCTTGCTCTTTCGCTGCACAAAGAATCTTTTGACTCTAATTTGCCGGTAGATCAGGTAATGTCTATCTGGGAAAAAGGCATTCAGACTTCGATTAAAAATTCGAAAGTAGAGAATATAATGGGATTATCCGTTTGTATGCCGGGGCCGTTTGACTATGAAAATGGAATTTGCTGGATCAAAGACCAGTCTAAATATGAACATTTTTACGGACTCAATGTTCGTTATTTATTTCAGGGAACGCTTAATCTTACAAGTGATTTTCCAATTCTTTTTGAAAACGATGCCGTTTGTTTTGGGAAAGGCGAAGTCTACAAAGACGCCCGTAACCTGTCCAAGAAAGTAATGGCAATCACACTTGGTACCGGACTTGGCGCTTGTTTTATCGATAAAGGAGTTTCGGTTGCTGCGGGAGAATCTGTACCAGCAGACGGAGAAATTTACAATCTGGCTTTTAAAGAAAGCATTGCCGAAGATTATGTTTCGGCACGAGGACTAATAAAACGTTATAAAGCTTTAACAGGCAACGCTGTTACAAACGGATTAGAGCTTTTTAATCTGGCTAAAGACGGTGATAATAATGCCATAAAAGCATTTAATGAAATGGGAGAAAATTTAGCCGATATTGTGATTCCGTGGTTAAAAAAATTCAATGCCGATAGTTTTATTATTGGAGGAAAAATTGCCAATGCAAGCGAATTTTTTCTGGAAGATTTCAGTAAAAAAATTAAAGAAGCAGGAATTGAAATCAATATTTCCATTTCAAAAGATAATGAAGCCGCTGCTTTAATTGGAGCAGTAAGTCTGCTTTATACAGCGTAATTTTTTCTAAATTTACGGCACTTGGTTTAAAATTTTTAATGTTACATGGTTTAAATTTTATTTTAATATGGCAAACTCAAATCGCAGGAATTTCATAAAGACCGCAGCAATAGCTTCAGTAGCTGTCGCGTTACAATCTTTTGATACAAAATCAGGAGAAGAAAAAGGATTAGTCTCCAAAAAAGGAAAGAAACCCATTGTACTTTCAACCTGGCGATTTGGAATCCCGGCAAACGAAGCAGCCTGGGAAGTTTTAAAAAATAAAGGAACAGCGCTGGATGCTGTCGAAGCAGGAGTTAAAATTCCCGAAGGCGATCCCAAAGAAAGAAGCGTGGGTTATGGCGGACGCCCGGACAGAGATGGCCGTGTAACGTTAGACGCCTGTATCATGGATGAAAATGCCAATATCGGTTCCGTAGCCTGTTTAGAATATATAAAACACCCTATATCAGTTGCCAGAGCGGTAATGGAAAAAACACCCCACGTGATGCTGGTAGGCGATGGAGCCTTGCAATTCGCCGTCTCTCAGGGGTTTAAAAAAGAAAACCTTTTAACGGAAGAATCTGAAAAAGAATGGAAAGAATGGCTCAAAGACAGTAAATACAAACCCATCGCCAATATCGAAAACCACGATACGATTGGAATGATTGCCCTGGATGCCCACGGAAACCTTTCGGGCGCCTGTACCACAAGCGGAATGGCATTTAAAATGCACGGACGTGTTGGAGATTCGCCCATTATTGGAGCCGGTTTGTATGTAGATAACGAAATTGGAGCCGCAACAGCCACAGGTCATGGCGAAGAAGTAATCCGTATTTCAGGTTGTCATTTGGTAGTCGAATTAATGCGACAAGGCAAATCGCCTCAAAAAGCCTGCGAAGAAGCCGTTGCCAGAATTGTAAAACTAACCCAAAACAGAAAGAAGGAGTTAAAAGACATTCAGGTAGGTTTTATAGCGCTGAACAAAGCCGGAGAATATGGTTCGTATTGTGTACAGGGCGGTTTTAACTACGCTGTTTATGACGATACCGGAAATAAACTAATCGATGCCGAATACTTTTTGAAAATATAGTAATTGATTCCGCCAGGAGTTAATTGTTTTTATCATGCGTAAAGATCTTTTTGATCTTTACGCATTTTTTTTTCAGTTACTCGTCATGACAAATGCGAAAGTCCTGAAATTCCGTACGTTAAAAACAAAAGCTTCGAACCGCTGTCAAACTTTATCCGGCTACTCCCTAACCATGCGGATTTCTGAACTATTCTTACCATTAACCTGCTGCATTTAGATCGAGTAAGCATCCCTGATTTTGGTTACTAAAATATTTTTAAAAATACCCGATTTCCGGTATTGCAAGTACCGGAAAATATTTCTAAAATTGTATTTATTTAAGTTTTTATTTACATTTTATATAATTATTGTAATAAATTATTTTAAATAAATATGTTAACCTTCTACTGTTTCCTGTATTTATGTATCCGGAGAATATGGGCGCAGAGCAATTTTTTTTGTTTTGATTTTTTTTGTCTAATTATTGTTAAAGTGCCTTGTTTGTTGCTATTATTCATAGTGTTTTGTTTTAAATGATGAAAAATATACTGAAAATAAGGAAAGCCGTAAAGTTATAATTCCTTGGTGATTTAGATTTACACATTGAAATCCATGTCTCCTGTTAACCAAATTTGATTATGAAAAAGATTTATCTACTCTTGCCTTTTGTTATGCCATTATTCACTTATTCTCAGGATATCCTTTGGGAAAAATCGTATGGCGGAACTCATGCCGATCACCTCTTTGATGCGCAGCCCACAGCTGATTATGGTTTTATTCTGGCAGGCAGTTCTTTGTCCAATAAAACCGGAAATAAGACGGACGATAATCAGGGTGATTTAGATTACTGGATCTGGAAAATGAACGAAAAAGGCGATCTCGTCTGGCAGAAAAGTATGGGAGGAAATGGTCTTGACTTGCTTCAAAGTGTTAAAAATACCAGAGATGGCGGTTTTATTCTGGCGGGCACTTCAGCTTCAGGAAAGGGGTTTCAAAAAAATGAAAACTGTAAAGGCATTACAGATTTCTGGGTCATAAAATTAGATGCCTCAGGAGCAGAACAATGGCAAAGAACCATAGGGGGTGAAGGCCAGGACGAACTGCTCTGTGCCTTTCAGACCAAAGATGGCGGTTATATGTTAGGAGGTTCTTCGGGTTCCGGCCCATCGGCTGTTTCCATTGTTAAACCCGATGCAAAATCAACAACTACTACAGCCGATTTGTTCAGTAAATCAGAAAAAAGCCGTGGCAATATGGATTACTGGATTGTCAAACTCGACAAGCAGGGCCATATAGAATGGCAGAAAACATACGGTGGGCAATATGCTGATGTGCTGCGAAGCATGGAGCAAACCACAGACAATGGGTATATTCTGGCCGGATACTCCACTTCACCGGTTTCAGGCGATAAAACAGCAAACAATAAGGGTGTTGGAGATTTTTGGATTATTAAAATAAACGATACCGGCGAAATCCAGTGGCAGGATACTTATGGGGCAGAAGGCGACGATCAGCCTTATGTCATTCATCAGACCAGCGATGGCGGTTATATCGTGGGCGGAAACTCCAACAGCAAAAATGCTTTAACCACTTTAGGCGGTATTGTAGGCAACGGCACAGATTACTGGCTACTAAAACTGGATCAGGACGGCGCCGTAGTATGGAGTAAAACCTATGATTTTGGCAAAGTCGATATCCTGACTTCTTTGGTCGAAAACAAAGATCAGAGTTATTTAATTGGCGGCTATGCACAAAGCGAAAGCAAACGCCCGCGAGAAGGGATTATGGGCAAAGTAAGTGGTTTGGTCAGTAAGGAAAAAGACGGTATCAACGATTATATCGCCTTAAAAGTTAATGATAAAGGCGAGGAAATCTGGAGTAAAACCGTAGGCAGTGCCGGAGAAGACATCCTTAGAAAGTTAGTCGAAACCCGCGATGGCGGTTACTTAATGGCCGGTACGTCTAACTCAAGTGCTTCAAAAGACAGAAATGGCAGTATTGGCGGTAATGACTTTTGGGTGGTTAAACTAAAAGATAAAGCAAAAGTAGAAAAAGTCAAATCGAGTATCGAGGCAATCCCCAACCCGGCAACCAGCTATACCAATGTCATTATTGGTTATGATTTTAAGGAAGGTACCGCAACGCTGGTCGATATTATGGGACGCACTTTACAGGAGTTTGCCATTACAAACAGAACGGTTCCGGTGAATTTAAGTAAGTATTCCGAAGGAATTTACATCATCAAAATCAAAACAGATGTAAAAACCGAGTCTGTAAAAGTGATTAAATCTGTTAAATAATGAAGAAGATGAAAAAAATAGTATTATTCTTTACATACCTTTTTTTAGGGACAATTTATTGTATTGCACAAGATATCCCTAATATAATGCCTCCATCACCAAATGCAGCTTCTCTTGGGAAATATGGACAAGTACCAGTAGGTCTGTTTACAGGAACACCGCAAGTCGATATTCCATTATATAGTTTTGCAACTGGAAAAATTGTGGTTCCTATTTCGTTAAATTATAGTTCAAATGGAATAAGAGTAGATGAAATGGCATCTGATGTAGGATTAAGTTGGGCTTTAATTGCAGGCGGAGCTATTACCAGAACAATTATGGACGATGCTGATGAAAACCAAACGGCTGCAGTTCCAAATTTTTCTGATTATACTGCCGAAACACTTACTTATTTACAAAATGCAACAAATGGAGAAGATGGTTATGATACTGCAAATGATATGTATTCTTTTAATTTTAATGGCTTTTCAGGAAAATTCTATTTGAATGAAAATAAAATTCCAGTATTAATAAATCCATCACCATTAAAAATAGAGAGAACTCCTCTAGGGCCATATGCTTTTAAAATTACTGACCCTAGTGGTATTATATATTGGTTTGGAAGCTCGGCCTCTACTGAAAAGATAATGTACAGAACTAAATTATCTGGGCACAACACTTGGACTGGTGAAGAACCCAGCAGTTGGTATATAAGTAAGATTGAAAATCCAAATTCGGGAGATACAGTAACATTTAATTATAGTGTGTCGAATTATTCCTATGATGCTGGTTTATCACAGAGTGTTGCCCGAAGCAAGAGTTCGAGCGGTTCTTATTCCGGGCAAAATTTAGTAATTAGTGAATCACGAGTTTTAGGAGTAATACTTAATTCAATAACATCTGATTCTGGTAAAGTCACTTTTGTATATGCTGCGAGGGATGTGGTATCTAATACAAAAAAAATCGAAAGTATTGAGATTGAAGATATTCACCAAAAAAGTATTAAAAAATTTATATTAGGTTATGATTTAGTTACATCGTCATTGGAAACAGAATATCGTAATCCGCATATTACTTACGAGCCACAATATGGTAAAAGATTATTTTTGACCAGTATTACGGAAATTAACGATGGAATTTCTAAACCAGCCTATCAATTGGCCTATTATGATTATGATAAAATTCCTCCCAGATTTTCTTATGCACAAGATTATTGGGGATACTTTAATGGAGAACAATCTAATGCTTATTTGGTAAGTGATGATGACTATTATTATTCAGGGAGTAAATTTTCTCCGTCAACACTAAAAAATATTTTTGGTAATGTTGGAGGAAATAAAAAGCCTAACGGACTTTATAGTAAAAATGGATTATTAAAAACGATAACCTATCCAACAGGAGGATTCAATGAATTGTTTTACGAACCCCATTCTTATTTTGGTAAAAAACAGATCTATCCAAGTAAAAAACAAGTTGCTATCAATATTTCAAATACAGCAGATCAATTTTCACAAAGCCAAACTGTAATATCAGAAATAATTCCTTTTTCTCAGGAAAAAGTTCCGCTTTATTTCAGTGCAGGAACAGTTAGATGTTGGGAAAGCAGCTGGCCATCACATCATATAAAAGCAACATTAACTGTTGAAGTTGCTGAAAACGGATCTGATGTTTTTACTACTCCTGCTAATGGTACGGGAATCTATGTTGTGATCCCAAATGGAGACAAGGTTTATGATATTAGCAGTTCTGTAGTGGCAGCTCCAACTATTGTGCAACATTATATTGATTTAGTAGAAGGAAATAAATATCGATTTAAAGTAAGTGTTCCGTTTGAGTGTATAAGAGGAGATTTTAGTACATCATTTTATGACTCAGCCTATACTTCGATTGATGCTAATATCGAGGTCGGAGGACAAAGATTATCTAAAATGATAACCACTGATAATGAAAATAAAAAAGAAATAAAAGAATATTATTATGGTAATCTTTCCTGTTTAAGTTGCTCAAGTGGTGTTATAGAACCTCCTGTTCCATCTATCACATTAAAAACTTATCACGACTGGACAGGTAGTACCTGGTCCGGAGATCCATCTTACGCACTTACAGCAACAGATATCCTTACCCTCTCATCAAGCACTTTATGTCCTCTATACACCAAACAAAATAGTCATATAGGATATACGTCAGTTGTGGAGAGTATTGGTGAGAATTTTTCAGCTGGAGGTATAATGCATAAATTCATGAATACGCCTGTTGAGATTGCTCAGCCATTACGAGGACTTTATGTTCCGGGAACCGCATTTAACACCACATTTGGAACCGGAAATGAAATCGAAACACAATATTTTTCTAAAAATAGGAATAGCTACATCACAACAAAAAAAATAGTAAACAGTTATGAATTAAATCCTGTTTTAAATAAAGAACGTTTTGGTTATAGTATTAACCAACGCGATCTTTATTCAGGAGGCTCTTGGTCAATAATTGATAAGATCAAAGGTTATGACATTACAAGGTATATAATTCGATCTCAATGGCATTATATAAAAGAAAGCACGGAGGAGATTTATGATTTAAATGGATTAAATCCAATAAAGACAAAAACCAATTTTAGTTATCATAATCCGGCTCATCTGCAATTAACATCACAAACCACAATAAACTCAAGTCAGGAAACTCTTGAAACGAAATACTATTATGCGCCAGATTTAGAAATGGCAAGTCAACCCTATATAACAGATTTAAAGACATCAAATATCATTATTCCTGCTTTAAAAATACAAGCTTTTAAGGGAGGTGCTAAAATATCAGATCAGTTAATAATCTATGATAAAAGTCAAGAAACTAGTAATTTGTTGCTTCCAAAAGAAGTATTTGTTAATAAAGGTATTGAGGAGATAAATTTAAGTCTTGATAAAAAAATCACCTACAATCAATACGATGATAGAGGTAATATTTTACAATATACAATTGAAGGAGGTACACCGGTTGCTATAATATGGGGCTATAATAAAACCCAGCCTATTGCTAAAATTGAAAATATGAGCTATGCTTCTATTCCCTCTGGTACCATAACAAGTTTGCAGTCACGCTCAGATGCCGATAATGATAATTGCATGTCAGACAGCTGTACGGAGCAATTGCTGCGAAATGAGCTAAATGCGCTTCGAAATTCATTTCCCAATACATCTGTTTCAACTTATACCTATAATCCTTTGGTTGGGGTAACCAGTGTAACAGATCCTAAAGGCATTTCTTCTTATTACGAATATGATTCTTTTGAAAGATTAAAATTTGTAAGGGATCAGGATTTAAATGTGCTTCAAAAATATTGTTACAATTATAAAGGACAGCAAGTCGATTGTACTGATAATAGTTCGACAGGTGTGTTTATTTATAAAAGTGCTGCCAGAAGTGGTTCTTTTACAAAAAGCAATTGTCCTGCAGGAGGGTTTGGGACAAGTGTTCCGTTTAGTCAGATCGCCGGAGTAAGTACATCGAACACTTCACAGGCAGAAGCCGATGCGCTGGCGCTGGCTATATTTAATACAAATGGAAAGGCTAATGCCAATGCCAATGGAAATTGTACTTTTTACAATATAGCTATGAACGCCACATTTACCAAAAATAATTGTGATGCCGGAGGATTCGGTTCAAATGTAAGATTCGGACTGATAGCAGGAATTACCTCTTCCAATATTTCACAGGCAGACGCAGATGCACAGGCTTTAGCTATATTAAATACAAACGGTCAGGTGAATGCCAATGCAAAAGGAAATTGTACTTTTTATAGTGCTGCGCAAAGTGGTTACTTTACTAAAAATAATTGTGCTGCCGGAGGTTCTGGCTCAGCAGTTCTTTATAATCAGGGAGCCGGAGTTGTTTCTTCAAATAGTTCTCAGGCCGATGCCGATGCATTGGGAATGACAAAATTCAATACCGATGGCCAGGCTTATGCCAATGCAAAAGGAATTTGTACTTTTTATAGTGCAGCACAAAGCGGGTCATTTACAAAAAATAATTGTGCAGTTGGAGGTGTGCCGGAAACAGTGACATACAATGTTCCGACAGGACTATACAGTTCAACGGATTCCCAGGCAGCAGCAGATTCTAAAGCCCAATTAGAAATTAACAATAAAGGACAAGCTTATGCTAATGCCAATGGTATATGTACTTTCTATAGTGTGGCCAGAAGCGGATCTTTTATAAAAGATAATTGTACTTCAGGCGGATTGGGTTCTCCTGTAAATTATACTCAGACAGCCGGTTTATACACTTCGACTGTTTCTCAGGCTGATGTAGATTTGGCAGGCCTTGTTGCCTTTAATAGAGATGGGCAGCATTACGCCAATACAAATGGAACATGCACAACAGTTACTTACAATGCTGTCATTAATGATTACGAGCCTCAATTAAGAAAGGCCTGGATAGTACTTAGTGCTTCTGCGGCAAATCATGCCACTACTAGTATTACGGTTAAGATTAAATATGATTATCCCAAAATTAATTCTTGGGCGACTAAAACTGTAGTAATTCCTTTCGAAGCAGGTCAGGCTAGTAAAATATATGAATTACAACTAAACTTTATCAGTACAGTTGAAGTGCAATCATTTACTGTAAATTAATATAATTTTTAAAAATAAACGGTATGAAAAAATACATTATCCTATTTATTCTGTCATTATTTGCACCTTTAAGTTTAACCGCCCAAACTTTCAGCGATGATAACTTTATTTACACTGCCACACCCAAAAAAGCGGTAAAATCAGCCAATTTCCATACACTCACCAAAGACGAGCTCATCCAAAATGTAACTTACTTTGACGGTTTAGGCCGTCCCGTACAAACCATTGCTATTGGTCAGGGAGCAAATGGCAAGGATATCATAACCCCTGTAGAATATGATGGTTTTGGCAGGCAGGTCAAAGAACATTTGCCTTATGCATCGCCAAATGGCGGCAACAGTTATCCCAGAATTGATCCCGCTGCGGCCCTAAATGCGGCCCTAAATTTTTATAAGGCTGACCAGTATCAGAATACCGGCAATCCGTTCTCAGAGAAACAACTCGAGGCTTCGCCATTAAGCAGGGTTTTAAAACAAGCCGCTCCGGGAACTTCCTGGAAAATGGGCAACGGCCACGAAATCAAAATGGATTATCAGACAAACCATGACACCGATGCAGTAAGGTTATACACAGCCACGGCAACCTGGCAGGCGGGTCTGGGCTTGTACGATATTAGTTTTTCAGACGACGGTACTTATGACCCAAATGAATTATACAAAACCATAACCTACGATGAGAACTCGGCTGCAATCCCGGACGAATCTGCGGGTTCTACAATAGAATTTAAAAATTTAGAAGGACAGATAATTTTAAAACGTACTTACGAAGCAGGGGTGAGACACGATACTTACTATGTATATGATATTTACGGAAACCTGACTTACGTACTGCCGCCAAAAGCAACCGGTACAATCGATAGCGGGGTTCTGGACGGTTTATGTTATCAATACAAATACGATTACCGCAATCGCCTGGTCGAAAAAAAACTGCCCGGAAAACAATGGGAATTTATTGTTTACGATAAACTCGACAGGCCTGTTGCCAAAGGCCCTGCTTTTTCGCCTTTTAAAAATGACAACACACAAGGCTGGCTTATTACCAAATACGATGTCTTTAGCCATCCGGTTTATACCGGTTGGATGAACCAATCATCTGGCGCGATCACCAGAAAAGCATTGCAGGATGCCCAGAACACCGCAACGACTTTGTTTGAGACCAGACAAACATCAGGAACTATAGATGGTATTGCCGTAAATTACAGCAATGCCATTGCCCCAACCAATTTTAAGCTTTTAACGGTAAATTATTACGATGATTATGCTTATCCCAATGCCCCCTCAATGCCCCCTACTATTGAAGGGCAGGATATTTTGGCGAACAACAAAGGGCTGGTTACCGGAAACTGGACAAGGGTAATAACCACACCCGATGCCACAGCAGGAGAAACAACGGCCACGTTTTATGATAGAAAGGCACGGCCAATAGCCACACAGCTGCAAAATCATTTAGGCGGATACACCATTACCAACAGCAAACTTGATTTTACAGGAAAAGCAGAGTATACCATCACCAGGCACAAACGCACCCCGGGAGATAATGAAATTACGACAAGAGAAGAGTTTACCTATTCCCCGCAGGACCGCTTGCTTACCCATACCCATCAGATCAACAAAGGTGCCGTACAGCTTTTAGCCGACAACACCTATGATGATTTAGGGCAGTTGATTATAAAAAATGTGGGTAATACAACTGCAAACCCATTGCAAAAAGTACATTTCAGCTATAATGTAAGGGGCTGGCTTATGGGGATCAATAATACAGATAACCTACAACACGATTCAGACCCCATAGATTTGTTTGCCTTTAAGATCAATTACGACAATCAACCCGGAAATTCACAAGTTCAGGCTTTGTACAATGGCAATATTGCCGAAACTTTCTGGAGAACCGCGGCCGATAATGCAGAGCGGGCTTACAGTTATCAATATGACGATCTAAACCGATTAAAAAATGCCATTTATGAGAAAAACGGTCTTATTACCAATGCATATGATGAAAATTTAAGCTACGACAAAAACGGCAATATCATGTCCCTTGTTAGAAATGGGGACCTGGACCCCCAGATAGGAATTTTGGAGATCGATAATCTGGGGTATACCTATCCCCCCAATTCAAACCAGTTGAGTAAAGTAACGGACCATTCTAATAATACAAGTGGTTTTAATGATTTTAATAAAACAGGAGACGATTACCGTTATGATGTTAATGGCAACATGATCACGGATAAAAACAAAAACATTACCCAAATAACATACAACCAACTCAACTTGCCCAAGAAAATTACATTTGGAACAACTGCAACGATTGAGTATATTTACAATGCAGCAGGGCAAAAGCTACAGAAAATCGTAACCGAAAATAGCGTTGCAACGACAACGGATTATCTGGGAGGTTTTCAGTACAAGAATAATGTGTTGGAGTTTTTCCCCACAGCAGAAGGGTATGTAAAAAATGAGAATGGCGCTTTGTCGTATGTTTTTCAGTACAAAGATCATTTAGGCAATGTTCGGATAAGTTATGCCAGAAACCCAGAAACACAAGTTCCTGAAATTATTGATGAGAATAATTATTATCCTTTTGGGTTAAAACATAAAGGATACAATGCTGTCGTAACTTCTACAAATCAAGCTAGTAAATATAAGTATAATGGCAAAGAGCTCCAAGACGAGCTATCACTGAACTTGTACGATTATGGCGCACGTAATTATGACCCAACACTTGGTAGGTGGATGAATATAGATGCGATGGGAGAACTTGCATACCCTATGTCTCCTTATAACTATGCTATGAATAATCCAATATATTTTATTGACCCAGATGGTAACTTTATTGATATTTATTATGGAGAAGATAGTAAAAGAAAAAGTAGATATAATTATCAAAAAGATAGAGATTATTCAAAAGTCGAAGGTGGAGTTGATGGCTTTTTAGCTGATGCTTATAGGGCTCTGGATGCACTGTATGTTGCTTCAAATATTGAAATAGACGGTGAGACAGTCAATGTTATGCAAACATTAATGGATGATAAAAGAGAGTTGTCTTTTGTTGAGGGAGGAGCAGAATTAGGTTCACATTTTGCAAAAGGAAGAGATTTTGAGAGTAAGGGAAAATGGAAAGATGGCTCTAACAATGTTATTGGTACAATACATTTTAATAGAGGTGAAGGTGTTATGTACAATGATAAAATAGATGCTAAAAATTTTAAAGATTTGTATAATGGAACTAAGTTAAGCAGTGATACTAGGATAAATTCACCAACTTCTGTAGTAGGACATGAAATAATGCATGCTTATGGTTGGAATAAAGATAAGAATGCTTATAACTCAAGAACAGACGATATCTCTACAAGAAATGAAACACCATACTTTAAAAATGCAGAAGAAAAAAGAGCAACAACCTTGTCTTCTCAAATTAATATTAAGCTACAAGAGTATCCAAGGAAAAATTATTATGCTGCTCCAGTAATTACGAATGGTGTTTTGTCAAACAAGCCTAAAAAATAATTAAAATATGAAAATAAAAGTATTAATTCTTTTAATAATCTTAGCTAGCTCATGCAGTAATGTTAGAAAAAAAACATTTAATAATAATGGTAAGATTTATTATGAAGAGATTTTAGCAATTAAATTTATGGGAACAATTACTACTCAGCCTTATGCTGTAATGGAAAAATCCTTTTGGTCTTTTCCCGACGAACATGTATATCTAAGAATTAGAAACAATGATTTTATTAAAGAAGTTAAAAATCTAAAAGACAATAGTTTTGATAAATTCAATGAATACAACTATGCTTTTATAGTTAAAGATGATGAATCTGTTGACACGTTATATAGTGATAATACATTGAAAAGTTGGATTTATAAAAAAAATAAAAAAGAATACTACTACTATGATGAGGAAGGAAAAATAGCTGAAAATTTAAGAAGTACATATTCATTTTTTAAGGATTGTTGGTAATATGCAACTCGCTCTTGGAAGAGTTTTACTGGCAGCTGTGTAAATGTTTCGTAATATAAGTATAAGTACAACGGAAAAGAGCTCCAGGACGAGCTAGCGCTTAATGTGTACGACTATCGTGCAAGGAATTATGACCCTGCACTTGGGCGTTGGATGAGCATTGATCCTTTGGCTGAACAAATGAGAAGATACTCGCCTTATAATTATGCGTTTGATAATCCTATTTATTTTATTGACCCAGACGGAATGGCACCTAATGATTGGTACAAAAATTTACTTACAGGAAATGTTTCTTGGAAAGATGGTCATAGTTCTCGACTAGGTTATGAAAATTTAGGCCATACATGGGGAAGCACTGATGTAAACGGAAATAGATTTTTAATGGATGGAGACACAAAACAAATAAGTTATAATGGAAAAGTTCTCCAAGACTTTAATAATGATAAATCTGCTTTTGATATTACAAATGGTTTTACTATTTGGGGTAGTGATAGATCAGGCGATACATCAGGATTAAAAGGTACTGCAACAGATTCTTTTGAAGCATCACACATTCCAGCCATTGGGGGAAGTGCACCAGGTTTAGGTCAAGTATCAGCTTTAGGTAATTTAGCTACTTTAATTAAAAATTTTTTAAATGGTCTTAGTGCTACTGGTGTTACTGCTGGCGTTAAAGGGAGAGTAGATACAATAAACACAGTAACTAATTCTACAGAAGAAGGAAACAAACAAGAATCTAAACCTAACTCAACCAGTGGAACAGAATTTGTAGAAACTGCTCACGATCAAAAAACAGGAAATAGCACTTGGGTAAGAAAAGATATTTATGATGCCCAGCAAAAAAAGAAAGAATGAAAAAGAAATCAAACTATAAAGTAATATTTTTAATCTTATCAGTTTTATTATTGGTATTTATATTTGTTTTGTACTATTTTAAAGACGAGAAAGTGTATATTTTAAAAGAATATGATAGTAATAAAAGATTAATAGGAACAAATGAATATGTTGTTAGAAATGGCGACACCATTTTAAATGGTAAATTTATAAATTATAACGAGAAAGGGGTTAAAATATCTGAAGGCCAATTTGTTAATGGTGAAATTAATGGAAAATGCTCGTATTATTATGATAATGGTAAAATAGAGGAAGTTCATTTTCGAAAAAATAAAGACGTAACTTTAGAGAGCATTTTTTATAATCCAAATGGTTTACTCGAAAAATATGTAGTGTATGATGATTTAGGAAAATCTTCTTTTATTATTCATTTTGATGAAAAAGGAGCAACAAAATATGATGGTCATTTTCAAATAGAAACCTATCAATATAAATACACTCATAATAAGCAATTTAGCATTAAAAAAGAACAGCATTTAAAAGTCGGGGATAAATTAAAATATAGTTATATCGTAGCTAATATTCCTAATGCAAAACGTAGTTTTAAAGTAGAGAATTTAGGAATTGATAATTCTAAAGTTAAGCGAACTCAAAAACACATTCTTCCTACTCAAATTGATGTAGAAGAAGTCTTAACTAAAAAAGGTAAAAATACAATAAGAAGTATCGTCCGTTATGAATTTAACGACAAAGTAACACCTGTTTTTACTGATACCCTTTCTTTTGAAGTTAATGTAAATTAAAAAAAAAACGAACGTTCTAGATATGTCGACAACGTTAGCGCAGAAATTTTGGTAGTGTTACAGATTAGGTGTTTTTACATATTAGCAATGTAACTGGTAATTTATCAGATGTGTTGGTGGTTAATTAAGGCATCTAACATTTACAGAAAACAGTTACACTGATAATGGAGGTTATGTACCGGATGATCCGGGAGATACAACCCACCTATTGATGGTTATGATCCTGTTCCTAATCCGCCAGTTGAGGCAAGTCGTAATGGGGTGATTAATCAACAGGTTTTGTCAGCAAATACAACATCTGGCTCTGGGTTACAATTTTTCCCAACGTCAGAAGGGTATTTTGATACTATTAATCAAAAATATGTATTTCAGTACAAAGATCATTTAGGAAATGTTCGTGTCAGTACTACAAAAGTGGGATCAAGAGTAAATTCTCCAATCCAAAGCAATATAAAAAGTAAAGAAGCCTTTTGGGCTAGAGTTTCGGCTTTAGAAGCAATAAATGTTTGGGTAAAAAGCTTTTTTTAAAATGAAAAAAAAAATAATTTCGAGTATAATCTCTATTTTTTATATGGTTAATATGGAAGGTCAAACAAAGAATAGCGGTATAAATAATAAATGGATTGTTTATAATACTGTAAATAGTGCATTAACTGGTTGGCACTCATTTATGGATAGCTACATTTTAGATTTTACAGACAATAAAAATTTAAAAATTAAAACACTTGGGGACAATGAAATTGTTGATGTACCTTACACTTTCAATACAGATAACGGGCTAATTTATGAAGATACTGGGGAAATACTTTATGGTGTCCTAAAACTAGATTCTAATAAATTATCTCTTAAAATGGGTGAAAAGAGTACAACTACTGTAAGTCTCATTAAGTTGGAAGATAACAGTACACCCCTCGTAATAACTGAGACTCTTGAATTTTTGAAGAAAGGGAAATGGATAAAAGATTTTAATAGTATCCAATTTACTGATGAACCTTATAAAGTTTTAAATCAAATCGAAACTAAATTTAGGGTTTTCATTGAAAGGGATGAGAAAACGAAAAAGGAATATAAAGGAGCTTGGATGCTAGATTCTTATGATGGTGTAATGTTTTTGGAATTATTTTCTGAAAGATTTAATCATAAAGCTATTTATCAAATTAGTAGTATAAATGACGAATTCTTAAAAGCAGTTTCTACAAGTGATAAAGGAGAATCCTTGCCATTAGAATTTACTAAATAAAAAAGACTAAAAAACCGGTAATGTATCAGATGTGTTGGTGGTTAATTAATGCATCTAACAGTTACAGAACACAGTTACACTGATAACGGAGGTTATGTACCGGTTTAGGTTGTGGTGCTTTAGTTACTCCTTAAATAAATAATAAAATATTAAAAAATATAGGTATGTCCATTATTAAGGTTGATGGTTTTAAAGTTTATCAAAATATAGATGGAACTAGATCAATAATTATTGATTCAGAGAAAATAAAGCAATGTATGGATTGTTACTATAAAAATAATCTTGATGGAGTTGCTATTAATGAGTCACATGGCTACTATCTCAATGATATCAATTTTCTTTCAAACTATTCTGAGATCAAAAAGATTTCGATTTCTGAGGGAATAAAAGATATCAAAGGGATTCACCATCTTAAAAATTTAGAAATATTAATTCTCTCGGGTAAAAACCGAGAGATTGATTTTCAATCATTTCCTAAACTATTTAAGCTAACGCTTGATTGGAGTTTAAAGCAAAAAAATTTAGAAAGCTGCAAATCGCTCCAAAGTCTAGCTATATATAGTGGCTATAATCCCAAGAGCAAAAATTTAAAGGATATCGGAAATATTTATTGGCTAAAAAGTATAGAAATAAATAATTCGACAATAACGACACTTGAAGGCTCGGACAGATTCGATAGATTGGAAATTTTGGAATTTAATTACTGTACAAAACTGGAAGATATTTGTGGTTTTGACAAAAGTAGAAAAACGCTTAAATCACTATTGTTTAATCATTGTAAATCTATCAAAAATCACGAGTGTGTGAGAGATTTTAATAAACTACAAATACTAGCATTCAATAATTCAGGTGTTATAAAATCACTTGAATTTATAAAGAAAATGATTTCTTTAAAATCATTTCGATTTATGGGTACTGATGTTACAGATGGGGATATATCACCTTGCATAGGATTGGATTATGTAAGTTTTACTAATAAAAAGCACTTTACCCATAAAATGGAACAATTGAAAAAGTAACATTTTGCATAAGAAAAAAAATGTTATGATATTTAGGTAAAACTATTTTCTTGGTGTAATATATTAATCGCAGAAACTTCTTGATAACTTAAAAAAAAATAAAAAGAAATAGATGTAAATGGATAAATACAGAATTAAGATTAGTGAAAAGCTAGCTGGTTTAGATGATGAAAAAAAGATCACTTTTTCGTTATTGATATGTGAAAGACTATTACCAAATTATGTTTATTTTTCAAAAAAATATGGTTATGGAGATCCATCACAATTAGAGGAGATTATTTCAACTCTCTTTAAGGATTTAATTGAGAAGAATAAATCCCAGAATATCGATAATTATATTAATGTTGTTGAGAATTTAACTCCAGATACTGAGGATTACAGTACAATATTAGCTTCTTTTGCCCTAAATGCATGCACATCAATATTGAGTACATTATTCTTTTTAAAGGATGATGATTTTGAAAATTTAGCTGATGTTGCAACATATGCTAGAGACACAGTTGACATGTTTATTCAGGAACGAGATGATCTGGACATGAATGATAGTCAAATGGAAATATTGATTGAGAAAGATCCTTTTATGCAGAAAGAATTAAAAAGACAATTTGAAGTTGTAGATTATTTAAATAATTCAAAGTCAGACTCATTATCAGTAATTGATTTAGTTTCACTTAGAGAATTGGCAAAGAACGATATTATCGACATATCGTTATTGAATAACATCTAAAAAAAATGCGATAAAATTGAAGTAAAAATAAAGGGTATTTTTGCACCCTTATTTTTTTGATTAATGTAGAACTAAATTTTAAAACCCAAAAAGATGTCTGTTGAGGATAAAAACATAATTGATATTATTACCATAGACAAACAGGGAGTATTGGTTCTGACGATATCTGATCATTTAGAGTGGAATGATGAGAACGAACATTTATTACTGTTACAAGAGAAGATAAATAGTTATCTGGATTTTATTGAAAACGGTCAGCTGGCTGAAAGATATCCTGATAAAGCTGATAAAAAAATTATGATACAAGTAGTATTCAAGTACTATCCTAATAAAACAGCTGAAGAGTTTTTAGCGATCGTAAAAAGATTTCTAAGTGAAAAAGGCAATGCCTTTGATTTTTATAAACTTGAGGATAAATAATATTAGATTTGAGTTATTTAGCGTTAAGACAAAGTGATGAATAGAGAAGAGTTTTTAAAAATTATCAAGATTAACATTGATAAAAATGATTACCACCTTACATTAGTCAATGGAGGACAGCATCCTGAATTTTCCTATTCAATAGGTTTAACAGAAAAGCTTGGATTTGAATTAATAATAGCAGGAGGATATATTTCCATAGAAAATAATGAACTAATCTTTAGGTATATTTACAATGAATTAGTGTCTGGTAAGACAGTAGATTCTGAATTTTATCTCTCAAAAAATGATGGCTTTTATCTCGGTAATGTTGATACTTCATGGAGTAAAGAACTGATGCTTGGAGTTTACGATTATTATAATGAAGATATAATTAAGGCGTATCAAATTATTCCAAAAGAAAGAACGCTGGATATTCCATTAATGTCAGAAATAAAGAAAGCGGACAATCCTATCTGGAAGTGGTTAGATATGGATTGGAATTTAAACGTTTCTAAAAATTCTTATGCAATAACGGATATTGATTCTTTGAAAGGGAAAACAATAACGGAATTAACCAGATGGGAAGATAATGTATGGGAAATGTTTTCAGGTCCTGGTCCAGATTTCCAAGAAGAAGAGATAAGAATAGTTTCTCTCGGAACAATACTGGCGATAGATCCTTCACTATGTAAAATTCTTAAATTAAAAATCGGCGAAGGGTTATGGCGTGAAAATAGAAATTTCGATTGGCAGGAGTGGTAGCTAGAAAGAGAGTATTTTTAAATTTATATTAATGGCGTATTTAATGGTATAATTTGAAATTTTATTATGATAAATGAAATAAACGATAAGATAACTTTAGTATACTATGACTTGGATGGTAACATAGCCATGGAAAGTGTATGGGCTTCCAACGAAGGAACAGGCTATAGAATTAAAAATATACCTTTTTTTGCTCCCAATCTAGCTTATGATGATTTAATCAGTGTTGAAGATGATAATGGTGAGTTATTTTTTGACGACATATTAGAGGAGTCGGGAAATAGTACTATTCAGCTAATAATCTATAATGAAAAGGATATTGAAGATATCACAAAAAAGATTGAAAGTTTTGAATGTGGTTGGGAAGGCAGTCATCTAAAAGGGCATATTTCTGTAAATGTTCCCAGAGAAATCTGCTATAAGGCAGTTAAGATTTTTCTAAATAATGAATTCGTAGATAAAAAACTGGATTATAAAGAGGCATGTCTTAGTCATGAAAAATAAGATTAAAAAGTAAGAAAATTAAAAAATGAGAAAAGTTATACTATTTGTAACAGTGCTTATTGCATTTAATAGTTTCAGCCAGAGCATACAGGACTCTGATATTAGGTCTTTTGAAAATAAAATTTCTAAAATAAAAAATACAGAACTTCTTTCTATGTCAGATAAGCTATATGAATCGCAAACAGAAAGTGCAAAGACTATTATTGCACTTAAAGAGTGTGTAAAAAGAAATCTTGACAAAGGCAATAGCTTATACAGACTCGGAGTGAGTTATATCGAGAATGGTGAAACTGAAAATGGAATAAAGGAACTCGAAAAAGCTATTAAAATTGAGCCTGAAAATTTTAAAGCCTATTTCAATATAGGGGCTGTATGTTATGATATTAAGCAATATGAGAAATCAGTAGAGTATTATCAGAAAGCATTAGAAATTGAACCAAAAAATGATGCCTGCTACTACGGAATAGCTTTATCAGAATATATTTTAAATAAAAAAAAGAGTAGTAAACAAAACTGTGAAAAGGCTTTGAAGTTAAATCCCAATAATATAAATGCTAAACTGCTTTTAGAAAAGTATTAGCAAGCTTGACAGTTTTTCTAAGAATTTGAGATTTATATAGAAGTATTATTAAAGGTGAAATTTCGTTTTAGTTGATGGAAGAAAAAAGATTTTTTATAAAAAGAGGTTATTTTGATAATGCTATAAGGGAATTAGTTTTTAGCCATAACTTCTTAAAATTTGAAGATAAGGATTTATCTCATGAACTAAATACAATTTTTCAAAAAGAAGAAATAAAAGACTTCAGATACGGAATTCGATGGATTAAATTTGAAATCACTTACGGCAGAGAATATCAAATCTTTATCCGAAATAAGCAGGACAAGACTCTGAAAATCACTTTTAAGTCTTACTTTGGGCATAAAAAAGAGATTCTTCATAAACAGTATTCCCAGATTGTAGATAACTTATGGGATTATTACTTTGCTGATATAATTAATGACTTTATAAATATCTATAATGATGGTCGTGAATTTACAATTGGTGATGTGCATTTTTCAAAAGAAGGAATATCATTAAATGTTAGTGGAATCTTTAATGAGAAAAGAATTTACATTCTCTGGGAGAATGTCAGGACGAAAAACTATCATACCTACTTTTCTATTTACTCAGCAGAGAATCCCCAAAATATAAATAGGGGGTATAATTACCATCAGGATTGGAATGTTAGCGTTTTATATAGTGTAATTAGAACAATTTTACGCAATAAGGGAATTGAAAATTACAACTAAATTATAAATACACTAGCAAAAAGTATAGGATATTGTAATGTTTTTTGGGACTTATAAACCTTTGTCTTATTACTTTTATTTAAAAAAGATCGGTAGTGTTTCAGATTAGGTGTTTTTACAAAATAGCAATGTAACTAACTGAAAGATAATGTTGATTTATAATTTTTGAATAGTAAATGAGACGACCAGCTAGTCGTCTCTTCTTTTTCTAATACTTTAAAAAGCCTTAAAATGCTTTTGTTGTACCTTAGTGTATCAAATTAGGTCATGAAAATAAAATGTAATTTTTGCAATGGTAAATGCATAAAAAATGGATTTCAATCTAACGGTAATCAGCGTTATAAATGTTGTGTTTGTCAAAAAAGACAACAGATTGAGTATAGGTATAATGCTTACAAAAGGGATATCAATCAGGAGATAGTGTTGTTCACAAAAGAAGGATTAGGAATAAGAAGCACAGCAAGAATACTGAAAATATCAACTACAACATTATTGAAAAGAATTGTATCAATTGCTAGAGGTATTTCCAAACCAATTATCAGCAGAGGTAAAACTTATGAAGTTGATGAGCTTTGCACTTACATCAGACACAAGAAAAATTACATTCTGTTAAACGTTTCGGGACAAACCATATTGAAAGGAAGAATTTGACACTCAGAATTCATCTAAAAAGACTCAACCGCAGAACAATCTGTTTTAGTAAAAGCTTAGTGATTTTTACGGCGGTTTTGGAGATTTACTTTTGGATTTGAACAATATAATAGTAAGTTTATCCTTTAAAATCATGTTCTTAAAAATTTTGCATTTAACAGGTAAAACCATCAACGTCTGTAAGGGCATTAAGTGGTTTGCTTAAAGCAGGAAAGCTTCATCAAAATCATGTACTTTCTCAACAATTTAGAAAATGGTCTGCAAGTCGTGGAATTAAAAACATAGATGATTATACAATTCAAATAAGTGCAAAAAACCACTTAAAATCTATTCATGGTCAAGGAAAATGGAATCAGCAATGGGCGGATTTTATAAAGGCTAATCCAAATGTTTTACCTTCTCAAATATTTTATCAAGTAGAATCAATGTTACAAAAACACGGATTAGAGCATTCTCGTTATGTTCCGTATAAATAAAAAATGTTAAAAAATGAAAAACTTATCTAATAATAATGAACCTTTAGAATTGAGTATTGGTAAGCAATATTATATTATTGATGCTCTATATTTAACTGAGATAAAAAGTGAATTCTTAAAAGCTAATATTTTGCCTAAAGATATTAGAAACGAAGTTTTCCCTTACACAGACACACCTTTTGCACTATATAAACCAGATGAGAGTATTTTTTATGTAAATCAGATTATAAAAGTAGACTATGATGAAGTTGTTTTAACAGATTTCTCTTTTTTTTCGACGGATACAGGATTAATAGTCTTTATTTCGGAAGATATATTAGTAGAATTTTTAAAATATTTTAATTATGAAGATTTAGTTGATTCAGAAAATGAATTAATAAATGAAAAATATTGGAAACAAATAGTTTCAAATTTTAAGTTAACAGATATTGGATTAGTCTTAGCAGATTCAGATTCACAAAATGACTTTGACGGAAGTGGAACTTACAAAATCATTTAACCCGATGACCTGATTTTTTTCATGCTCATTCAGATAGATATTTAAAAGGTTATGGTTGAAGAAGGTTATTAAATCTCCATGAATTGTTTCAGTAATTTTTTTGAGAGACTATGTGGGCACGAATTGCAATCTGAGCCATCGGATGAAATGTCAATATCGAACAAACTATAAATAATTATAGATATGAAAATAATTGAACTGGTAAGATATTTAAAAAATGTACAGGAAGCCGAGAAATTTATAGATATAGAATTTCCTGATCTGGAATATGATTTAGTTGATATTTATATGATTAACAAGATAGATCCTCACTCTGATATTGTTTTTTTTGATGCTGAAAAAATACCTAACAAACTTATTATAGATATTGAAGGCGTAACTTATGAAAATCTATTTCCATTAAATATGGTACAAGATATGGTCGAAGAATTGGTGAATAATAATAAAAAAATAAGTGATCTTGAAATTGCTGATTTTTTGTTGAGTTATAGAAAAAAAGATGCTTAATGCTCTTGTGAATTTTTCCTTTGCTACATGGAAGTTTGACATTTCCCAGCTGCGGGAGCAGTTGCTATTGGTTCCTAAGATGGACAAGGAGCCAAAGCGGCAAATTATTCAAAAAGTCAAAAAAAAAGAAATAATATGGATTATAATTTAGAAAATAAAATAACTGATCATTATAAGATTAATTGGAAAAACTTGCCGAAAATTGAAGTTTGGGATAACGAGAAAACTAATAAAAAAATCAATGGATTTAAAGTATTAGAATTTAGTCCTACTATTGAAAGAAATATGTGGACATATGCTACATGTGGAATGTCAACTTTAGAAGAAGAGAACCCAATAGAACTTCATATTTTTTCTCAAATACAGGATAAAAAATTGGTAGAGTTGCTAACCGTAGTAGCTTATTATCATCGAGAAAATAATTTAGACTTATTTCATACTGTGAATTTTGGTATACCTTGGCAAAAAAGTTCAAAATGTAGTTATGGTTTGATTTCTTTGCCTTATTTGGATGGACCAAGTTTAGAGAATTTATATTTAAACTCTATTGATGAAAACTTGAAGTTTTATTGGCTCATACCAATACATGAGGATGAAGTAGAATATAAAATGAAATATGGAGTAGAAGAATTAGAAAACAAGTTTGATGAAAAAGAATTTAATTATTTAGATCCTAATAGAGATAGTGTTATTAAACCCCCGCTCCCCAAAGAGTTCTCATAGAATGCGTAACTTTTTACAATTGAACACTTAGTGGACGAGGTTATTTTATAGGTTTACGGGCTCAAATTCTTTGGTAAGTCCTGAAAAAGTTTTATTGGTAGTGATGTCAATACCGTAAAGAAAATTGTAATTTGGTATTCTTTTGCTATTTTGCCCGTCAATAGACCTGTGCAGGCTTGGAACCAGTTGCGTTTCATAACGTTCTAATTTTATTACTACACCGGAACGATGTTTTAAATAACGGCCGATGGTATAAGGGGCTTCTTTATGCATTATTTTTTAGTTTTAAATTTTGGATATAATTATTAATCAGGTCAAGGGAATGACTTCTTGTTTATTATCCAGACTTTGAATAGCAGAACACGATAAAGTACTTCTTTTTAAGTCTTTGCTGATATTCATAAGCAGGAATTATCTGTATGGACAATTTTATTTTAACAGCAATATATAATATCAACTACTTTTTTAAGTTTTTTTGAATAACCAATAAATGTAATATCTTCTTCAGCAAGTGAAATACAAAATAAGGGTCTTTTATCTTTTTGACATTCTATAAATACTTTATAATTTTCAAAACGGTCTTCCGGCTGGTTTAAAATCCCGTCTTTTTCTATTATTTCGTCTTTATCCGTTATGTCAGTAAACGAATCTATGGCCAGTTTTTCTTTAGCTCTGGACAAAATGTATTTTTCGAGTTCTTTGTCACTTTTAATATCTTCTAAATCGTAGCCGTATATTAATTCACTGGTCTGAAATGATTTTTCATAGATCAATTCATCAGCATTATTAAAAATTTTAAATACAGATTTAGTATCATTTATATTTCCTTCAGGAACATACAAGGTAAACTTATCATCTGTTGATAAATCTGAAAATTTTGTAAAAAGGGAATCCCTGAATTCTTCCTTAAGTACCGTATTCTTATAATCAAAATAAACCACTGAATAGGTTAGTACTTTTAAAGTATCTTGTTTCGGTTTTACATTTTCTGAACTGTCTTTTACAGCTACTGTCGTTTTGTTTTGCTGTTTTTCAACTCGATTACAGGCATAAAAAGATAAAATGATGATACAGTAAATTATGGTATTTTTAAACATAGTTGGTTATTAGGTTTAGTAAAAGTAGCAATTGACTCTCAAATATACAGAAGTATTCCATAAGTAACAGAAGAAAAAACGTGTAAAACCAGTTTTTTCATCATCGGGAAAACGGACAATCAGAGTACCAATAAATCTTAAAAAAAACCGCACCCTAAGGAGTTCTCATAAAAAACTGTACGGCTGTCTGTAGACTACGCTCAAAAGTTTAGACGAATTTATAATTTAGAAAGCTTATCCAGTTTTTGCAATTCATTTCAAAGAATGTAAAAATGAAATGTATTATTGGTGTTTCTGTAGCTTCATTTTGGTTATAGTGAGTGTTTCAATTTTTTGAAGAAACTCGGCATCAAATTCAGAATAGGCCCTTAGTCTGTATTTTTCATCTCTGTGGTGCATGACCAGGCGAATTTTTTGTACCATTAACCAAATGGGTTCGTAGCGTTTGTGCCCCAAAAGGTATTGCATTTGCAGTATCGAGAATCTTCTTTTGGAGAGTGTCATGAGTTCTATGCAAATCATCCAGTACTTAATTGGTAAATTTGAATTTTCCATGACGGTACCAGATCTCAGGCTAAGTCTGTTTTTACATTTCTTACATTGAAATTTTAAATCGACTCTTCTAAAAGTATGTACCGTGTGTGTACATTTCCTGCAAACTAAACCATTTTGAAGGCGTTTGTTTTTTAATTCTTCAATACAGGTCTCTTCATCCGGATATCTCTCGAAGTACTCCCGTAATTCCATTTGTTAAAATTTGCTTTTAGGGAATAAATATAAACCAATCTGTGTTTAGAAAAAATTAGATTCAACAAAAAAAGAGAATATTCAAATTTGAATATTCTCTTTTTATTATTATAAAATACAATTACAATTATAGTTTTTCTACTATTTCTTTTTTATATTTATTAAGGATAGATTTTGTCATACCCAGATTAGCCCTGGTAGAATCTACTGCTAAATAAATAAAATATTCTCCATTGTCAGAAACATCAACAATATGAATTTGAGAAGTCAGTGTAATCATAACATTGTCAATAGCCTGACCTGTCAGGTTTAGTGCTTTTATAGCATTCATTTTTGCTTTAACCACTTCAAGATTAAATGCAGAGGCTAATTCCGGATCGAAATCACTTACAACAGATTGTGAATAATATGACATTCCGCTTTTGATTTCTGCTACAGAAACTGCGATAAAACCAGGAACATTTTTTTTGAGATCTTCTCCAAATTGTTTTAAAAAATCAGACATAGTATTTAGTTTAATTAGGTTTTTGGAAATCCTTTCTTGTGGATTTGCGCAAAATTATAGATATGATTCTATTTAATTATCCGCAATACGTACCTAAAATTATTTTTTTACGGTTTATAAGTCCGGCTGCTCCGATATGTTTACTAATAGCACGAAAATTCTTTCCTTAGAAACAACAGGCATTGTTAAAAACAATAAAACCACTCCAAAAAGAGTGGTTTTGTATGTGGTTATACCAGTATTCGTCATGGATGCGAATGATCATTTTTTTAAACTTTAAAGATCAACTTCCTTTTATATAAAATCCACAATATAAACGACCAAAAAACGGCGTAGGACAGGGCATAAGCCAATGATGCATTCAAAGGGTTTTCAAAGCAGGGTGCGATTCCGTATTTATAAATTAATGTTTGAAGATTGGTTTCCTCTCCGCCAATTTCCGGGCTTTGCATTTTAACCGAACTCATAACTCTTGGAATGATGCCTGAAAAGTAAAACACAATCATGGGGTTTACTCCCCATATTAGAAAGAGTTTAGTCCATTTTTTATAATTTGCAACATCTATAATATAATACAAGAGGGTTAAACAGATGGTAGCGATACCGGCTGTATATAAAACATAAGAACTGGTCCAGAGCGATTTGTTGATTGGGAAAAATGTATTCCAGAGCAAACCTGAAATCAACAGTACAACTCCCGAAATTGCTAATTTCTTTATAATTTCAGTTTTCGCAATAGGCAGGTTTAGTATTTGCCCTATAAACATTCCCACAATTCCTGTGCCTATAGCCGGTAAAGTGCTCAGAATCCCTTCCGGATCCCAGGTTTTAGAAACACTCCATAAATGTCCGTTTAAAACAGAATTGTCTAACCAGGCAGCGAGATTCGTTCCTTTTTCAACATTGGCAGGACCAAATCCTGGAACGGGAATAAAAGCCATTATAAGCCAGTAAGCCACTAAAATTGAAGCTGCAACGAGAAGCTGTGTTTTTAAATTGGTCTTTAAATACAAAAGAGAAGTGAAAAAATAGACGATACCTATTCGTTGCAGAACCCCCGGAATTCTTACGTCTGCAAAAGCTTCTATTTTGCTGTAGGCCAGGGATAGTAATACAGCAAAGATTCCAAAAACGAGGTATGTTTTAACTTTTAAAGTAAAATTGCCTAAAAGTGCGTAAGCAATGGCAAAAGTAATCAGCAGCCTCAGCACTAATAAAGGTATTCCCTCTAAACCAAACAATTCGATTCTGCTGAAATAGTTTAAAGATAATCCCAGACAGAAAATTCGTAAAGAACGAACCAGAATTTTATTAAAAACAGTGGCATCAAAATGTTTTACAGGCATTGCAAAGGGTATTGCGGTTCCCATTATAAAAACAAAGAAAGGAAAAACTAAATCAGTAGGCGTACAGCCGTGCCATTCGGCATGTTCTAGCGGAGGGTATATAGAGGCCCAACTTCCGGGATTGTTGACAATAGTCATTAATAAAATAGTAAATCCTCTAAATACATCGAGCGAGGTTAAACGTTCTTTTGTCATGGGTTTGGTTTTTTGGTTTCATTACTTATTTAAAAGAAAAACTTAATGCGATTAATTGGGAAAAGAAATTTTACCCATCGATACGGATGGAATTCTCTTGCGTGGTCCAAAATCCGAAGTACCGCCGGAAACAGTTTCATTGGCTAAAATGGCAAATAGTATAGCTTCTTTTGCATCTCCGGAAATTCCTAAAGAATCAGTATTGGCAAAAGTACAGCTCAATAATTCTCTCAGCCAGCCCACTAATAATGGATTGTGTGCACCTCCGCCTGACATATAAATCGTAAAGCTGTCAACAGTATCGGTAGTGTTGTTTATGGTGGCGTGTATGGCTTCGGCAATGGTCTCTGCACTAAATCGGGTTAAAGTGGCTAATAAATCTTCAACAGAGATATTTTGGGTCTGGCTTTCGGTTTGCGCTTGTCTGACATATTCAAGACTAAAAAGTTCGGGGCCCGTTGTTTTTGGAAATGGTTTCTGAAAGAATTCATCTGCTTTTAAAGCTTTCAAAAGCGATCCATTTACGGTACCTTGTTTTGAAATTTCGGCATCTTTATCATAGGCTTTATCAGGGAACGAAAGTCTGGTAAAAGCATCAATTAAGGTGTTTCCTGTTCCTGTATCGGTTACAAAAACTTCTTCGGGATTATGGTTCGCAGGCAAATAGGTAAAATTAGCAATACCACCCATATTGAGCATGATACGGTTTTCGCCTTTTTTGCTAAAGATAAAATAATCTCCGTATACGGCCAGCGGTGCTCCTTCGCCACCGGCGGCAAGATGTTTTTGCCTGAAGTCAGAAACCGTGATAATTCCGGTTTTTACGGCAATATGGTCACCGTCGCCAATTTGCAAAGTGGCATTTGGAAATTTCTCCTGTTGGTGCAAAATCTTCGGGGCATGAAAAACAGTTTGTCCGTGCGAAGCCACTAAATCGACTTTGCTCGTTGGGATTTTCCAGCGGTTCAGGCAATCCAGAATGATATTGGCATGTAAAACACCAATCCATTCATTTAAGAGAACCAGTTTCTGAAAATCAATAGTCTGCTTTGCAAAAACCGTCCTGATTTCGGATTTAATATCTTCTGAATAGTCAACAGTATCAAATTGTACTAATTGAACTTCTGTATTTTCGCCCGAACCTGAGATTTCGCATAAAGCTACATCGAGACCATCTAAAGAAGTACCGGACATTAATCCGATAATAGTTCGTGATGGTTTTTGGGCAATTTTATAAAGTGATTCCAGATTTGCGTTCATGATTTTGTTTTTAGTAAATAAAATATTATTTAATTTATTAAGCGTAATTATATTAAACACATAGCAACATAGCTTTTAGCAATTGGGAAAAGTTGTTTCACTTTGGCTATATTCAGATAGCTGTTTCTATGTATTACATAAAAGATGATGAATTTTACCCCACATCTCCCCCTTACTTTATAATAGCTTCCTGAATGATTTTTTGAATATCCTCACGGATTTTTCCTTTCGATAATTTATTCTCATTATTCATTACTTCAGGATATGTCCTATTGGATAAAAATACATAAACAATTTCTGTTTCAGGATCTACCCAGGCTATGTTTCCGGTAAATCCGGTATGACCAAAACTGGATTCAGAAACACAGCCACAGGTGGGGCCGTCTTTCCCGGTTCTTTTATCAAAACCCAGACCTCTCTGAACGCCTTTGTCTTTGTAATAGCAAGTATTAAAGGCATCAAATGTTTGTTCAGAAAAATAGTGTTTGTTGCCGTAATTTCCTTTTTGTAAAAACAACTGCATCATTTTGGCTACGTCCATAGCATTCGAGAAAATCCCCGCATGACCTGCAATTCCGCCTTCCATAGCTGCTGCCATATCGTGTACATACCCCTGAATAACCTGATGTCTGAAATAAGTATCAACTTCAGTAGGAGCAATGCTGTTTTTATCAAATCGGTCTAACGGATTGTAAAGGGTGTTATTCATGCCTAATGTGCTGTAAAAATTTTCCTGGCTCAGTTCTTCCAGTTTTTTATTGGTTTTTCGCTCTAAGTATTCTTTCAGGATGATAAACGTAAAATCACTGTATTTGTATCCTATTTTAGGAGATAGGGGACTGTTGGCAATAATTTTCATGATCGTGTCATGATAGTCATTTCTAATATACAGATTGTCTGCTACTTTTGTGGTAAAATTGTTTTCGGCTAATTTGCGATAATATTTTGAGGAAGGTTTTCCGTCATTGTCAAGCGTTGCTTTGTAAAACGGGATCCAGGCCTGAAGTCCTGCATAATGCGTCAGTAAATCCCTGAAGCTGATGTTTTCTTTATTGGTTTTTGCAAAAAGCGGTACCATGTCTTTTAATTTCGTATCCAGATTCACTTTGTTTTTATCGTACAACTGCATCACATTGGGCAGTGTCGAAATCATTTTTGAAACGGAGGCGACATCGTATAAATCTGAATTGGTTACTTTTCTAACATTATCATAGGTTTGATAGCCATAAGATTTCTGAAAAATAACATTCCCTTTTCGGGCCACCAAAACCTGCATTCCGGGAGTCATTTTACCGTCAATAGCTTTTTGGGCGATGGCATCAATTTTTGATAAAACAGCCGTATTCATCCCTACATTTTCCGGGCTTGTAAATCCCAGACGGTTGATTTTTTCAGTAGATAAACCATCATTTACTTTGAAAGATGCGTTGATGGATACAGGCAGTTTTCCTTTTGCCTGAACTGCTCCAAAAATTACTTCTGCTGAAACTACCTGACTGATATTTGAGTTTTGATAGGAAACTACTAAACCTTCAATATCGTCAAAATTGGTAATAGGCAGTAACGAATAAGGTTTCGCAAAAACATCCAGAATGACTTTATTGTGCCTGGCAATTTCCTGTAGCCAAAGCAATTCTGTTTCCGTGAAATTTTGTTTGTCCCAGGGTTTGTTTACTTTGTGAAAGCCAATAATAACCGTATCATAGTTTTTTAAGTCGTTGTTCAGGCTTTCAAGACTGGTGTTGGATACTTCGGTTACTTCGGTATATTTTTTTAATGTCGTTACAAAAGTACTGTTGACATCATCCCCCAGTTTTACATAGGCAATCTTCTGATCTAAATTTTGGATGGGCAGTATTTCCTTTTCATTTTTTAAAACGGTAATCGCATTTTCATACAGTTTATAATGCAAAGCATCATTTTGCGACGGATTAAGATCGTTATAGATATTGCTCATATCTATTGGTTTATATTGGTTTAATCCTGCTTTAAACTTATAATGCAATATTTTTTTTACGGAATGGGCTAAACGTTCCTCGGTAATAACGTTTTCATTATAAGCAGTTTCTAGTTTTTGAGCTGCAACAGGCACATTGTCCGGACAAAGCAAAATATCATTTCCGGCAAGAATTACTTCTATTTCTAAATCTCCCGGGGCTTTAAAATTACTGGCCCCTTTCATTCCTAAACCATCAGTAAAAATTAAACCTTCAAAACCCAGTTCTTTTTGAAGCAGACCGGTTACAACATTATAAGAAGCTGAAGAAGGATAATCTGGTCGTGGCTCTAAGCTGGGAATACTAAGGTGGGCTACCATGACAGAGACCAGACCTTCGTCGAAGATTTGTTTGTACGGATACAATTCGGTCATCTCCAGGCGTTCTTTCGAAAAATCGATCAGGGGCAAGGCTTTATGGGAATCTGTTGCCGTATCGCCATGTCCGGGGAAGTGTTTTCCGGTACTAAAAACGCCCTGGCTTTGTACCCCTTTCATTAAGGCAATGGCTTTGTTGCTGACATTGACTTTGTCTTCGCCAAAAGACCGGTTGCCAATAATAGGGTTTTTAGGATTGGTATTGATGTCAAGTACAGGGGCAAAGTTGAAATGAACGCCAATTCTTTTGTTTTCGCGGGCCATATTTTCTCCAACATTTTCGATTAAGTTTACGTCCTGAATGGCACCTAAAGTCATATTCCACGGATAAATATAGGTCGAATCTAAACGCATTCCCAATCCCCATTCGGCGTCAATACCAACAAACAATGGAACTTTTGCTTTTGATTGATAGAGGTTGGTTAATTTTGCCTGACGAACCGGACCGCCCTGAAAAAAGATGACACCGCCTACTTTATAGTCCTGAACCAATTTATTGATCTCTTTGGTATGTAAGGAATCTTTATTAGAATAGGCTGAAACCATAAACAGCTGGCCAATTTTTTCCTGAACCGTCATCTTATTATAAATGCTGTCAACCCATGCCGTTTCTCTGTCAGAATCTTTAAAAAAGGTTTTTTTGGCTGATTTTTCTTTGGGAACATACACCACTGTATCTTTTAAAAGAGGATCTTTTTTTACATCATGAACAGTATTGTTTTTTTTAGTGGCACAATTGGTAATCAAAAGCAGGAGTGTGGCGTATAGGCTTATTTTTATGAAGTAATGTTTCATAGTGTGATTTTTTGGAGGAAATAGATTTTTGCTCATTATAAATCTTTGAGCGTCATAAATTGAAACACATAGAAAGATAGATTTTGCACGCTCAAAAAAGACGTTTCGCTACTTTAAATACAACATATTATGCGGTGTTAAAAAATATGATTTTCAAGACTCTCTTTCGATTTAATTTTAGTCTGTGTTTCTATGGGTTAAAATAATAATAATCAATGGTTTGTGCTGTTATTTACAGCGAATTCTTTTTTGCTTTTACTGGTTTAAAAAGAGATTTGCTTGCTGCTGCGGGAACTTGTAAGGAATAATCCTAAATAGGTAATTAACCCGTTCAGGACGATTAATTCGTTATCAAAAACATAACCTGAAAATAAGATCTTGGAATTTTCATTGATCAGATAGGTAAAAAATGGCGACAGCAGACAAATTAGCGGAACGAACTTATCATGTACATGTCTTGATTTCTGGAACAGGCCAAATGCATATAATCCTAACAGAGGACCGTAGGTATAGGAGGCAACTTTAAAAATCATACCCACCACAGAACTATCGTTGATCGAATTAAAAATAAGAATAACAAAGAAAATCAATGCCGAAAAACTAATATGCACGATGTGTCTTGTCCGCACCGTATTTTTCTTGCTGTTTTCTGCTTTGTCCATACCTAAAAAATCCACACAAAAAGAGGTTGTTAAAGCTGTTAAAGCCGAATCTGTTGTGGCAAAAGTGGCAGCAATAATACCTAATAAAAACACAATTGCCGGAATTGTCGCTAAATGGTTCAGGGCAATTTCAGGAAAAAGTAAATCGGTTCTGGGTTTGCCTGTAATCAAATCGGTTGGAATCGCAATTCCGTTTTTATTGGCATAAATATACAGCAGTGCACCCACACTTAAAAAGAAGATGTTAATGATCACAAAAATCCCTGTAAAAGTAAACATGTTCTTTTGTGCTTCGCCTATGTTTTTACAGCTCAGGTTTTTTTGCATTAAATCCTGGTCCAGTCCGGTCATGGCAATGGTAACAAACATGCCGCCCAGAATTTGTTTTACAAAATGGAATTTACTTCCGGGAAAATCATCAAAGAAAAATATCTTGGAATAGTTGCTGTTTTTTACTTCTTCAAAAGCGCCAATAGCACTTAAATCCATACGGTCGCAAATAAAATAAATAGTAAGAAAAACCGATGTTACCAGAAAAAATGTTTGTAAAGTATCGGTTATAATAATGGTTTTTAGCCCGCCCCTGTAGGTATACGAAAAGATAAGGATCAGCGAAATCAATACTGTAAACGCAAAAGGAATATGATAAAAGTCAAATACAAAACGCTGTAATACAATGACCACCAGATAAAGCCTGAAAGCAGAGCTTACCGTTCTGCTGATCAGGAAAATAGTAGCTGCCGTTTTATAGCTGTAAAGTCCCATTCGTTGTTCTATATAGCCATAAATAGACGTTAAATTCATTCGATAATAGAGCGGTAATAGTAATTTTGTAATGACTATAAACCCAAGGGCATTACCCAATACAAACTGAAAATATTTGAATTGTTCTCCACTTGGGGCACCAACTTCTCCCGGAACGGATATAAAAGTTACTCCTGAAAGGGCCGTTCCTATCATCCCAAAAGCAACTAAATACCATTTGGAATTTTTATTGGCTGTAAAAAAAGCATCATTTCCGTCATCTTTTCGGCTCACTCTGTGCGAGATATAAAACAAGGTTCCGAAATAAACGATAATAAGAAGAAGTATTGTACTTGGTGTCATTTTATAGCTTTAATGGTTTGGTTGTTATAAATGTAACCTTTTAGGTTGTAATTAATTTTGACACATAGAAACATAATCCTGCAAGCTTAAAAAAAAGCGTTTGACTTTTTTTAAAATACAGCGATCGCTATGTGAAAGAAATATAGTTTTTTTGGCATTCTTTTTTCGACATAAAATTTATGTTGCTATAGGTTACATCAAAAAAAAAGGAATTGTGTCAAACAGGTATAAATCTATAAAAGATTTTAGATAGTTTGGTTATTAGATTTCCAGATTTTTATTTTCGGCCAGTAAAACAGCTCTTACGCTTTTATGTTTTTTTAGGAGTTCAGAGGCTAATTTCTCTTCAATCTGAAGCTCTTCTACAATCATTTCAACCCCTCTTTGCACTAATTTTTTATTAGACAATTGCATGTCGATCATTTTGTTGCCATAGATTCTTCCCAGTTTGATCATGACCGATGTTGAGATCATGTTTAAGGCTAATTTCTGAGAGGTTCCGGCTTTCATTCTGGTACTTCCGGTAAGAAATTCAGGGCCAACAATTAACTCAATCGGATAATCGGCTTCTTTTGAAATCAGGCTTTCGCTATTGCACGAAATACTTCCGGTTGTGATGTTGTTTTCTCTTGCTTTTTTTAATCCGCCAATCACATACGGAGTGTTTCCTGAAGCCGCAATTCCTATCACAACATCCAAACTCGTAATTTCATAGGCTGATAAGTCTCTCCAGGCCTGATCGATATCGTCTTCGGCATTTTCTACTGCTTTTCTAATGGCAGAATCCCCACCGGCGATGATACCAATAATCCAATTGTCAGGAACCCCAAAAGTAGGCGGGCATTCTGAAGCGTCGAGAATCCCGATTCTCCCGGATGTTCCGGCTCCAATATAAAAAAGCCTTCCGCCAAGTTTCATTTTTGAAACAATACTGTCGACTAATTTTTCAATATTTGGAATTTGTCCTTCCACGATATCGGCTATTTTTTTGTCTTCATTATTGATACTTGAGAGTAACTCATTGGTACTCATTTTATCTAAATTAGAATAAAGTGATTCGCGTTCTGTATCTGGATTTACTTTTGACATTTTTTGATTTTTTTAATTTTTAATTTTTTTGTGTACCGATTTAAGATTTTTAATAAATGAGGTATTTCAGTCGCATTTTTTTAAAGGTTTCTAAATCCTTCTGCCAGCTCTTTCTAATCTGATCTTCCGGAACGCCGCTTTCAATTTGTTGCTGCAGCTTTTTTGTTCCGGCCAGTTTGGTGAAAAAAGCGTTGAAGAATTTCGTTTTATCGCTGGTATTCTGATAGGCTTTAATAAGCCATTTTAATTCTAATTGGTTTAGTTTAGGGTAATTGGTCAAATCTTCACCAAAACATTCTTTTCCGTTATAAAGCGGGTCTTTGGCACCAAAATTAGGTTTAGGCGTAAAGCTGAAATTTGTTTTTGTCAGGTAAGGCGAACCATAAATTTGGAATTGTTTCTCCGTTCCGCGTCCCATGCTTACGTTAGTTCCTTCAAAAAGGCACAAACTGGCGTAGAGGTTGATGGATTGGTCATTGGGCAAATTTGGAGATGGTTTTGCCAATAAACTGTAATCCATTTTTCGGTTATAATCAACACAGGGAATAACGGTTAACTTGCATTGTACGGCATCTTTCAGCCATTTTTCGCCATTGATCATTTTTGCATATTCTCCGATTGTCATACCATGCAGCAGCGGAATAGGGTGCATGCCCACAAAACTGCTAAACTCTTTTTCTAAAAGTGGCCCGTCTACAATACGGCCATTTGGATTTGGACGGTCGAAAATAATCAGCGGAACATTGTTTTCTGCGCAGGCTTCCATCACATAATGTAAAGAAGAAATATAAGTATAGAATCTTGCACCAACATCCTGTAAATCAAAAATCATCACATCGATTCCGGCTAATTGAGCTGCTTTTGGTTTTTTATTGTCTCCATACAGCGAAATTATGGGTAATCCGGTTTTAGGATCTTTACCGTCGACTACGTGTTCACCGGCATCGGCAGTTCCTCTAAATCCGTGTTCCGGGGCAAAAATGGTTTGTACTGCCACTTTTTTCTCCAATAGAAAATCGACCACATGGGTTTTGTTGGTCAAAATTCCGGTTTGATTGGTCACAATGCCCACTTTTTTATCTTTTAAAAGCGGTAAGTATTTCTCGTAATTATCAGCTCCGGTTTTAATAACAGGATTCGTAATTGCTGTAGTATTGCTTTTTGCAAGGGTTTGAATGCAACCGGAATAAGATGGTGCACAGCATAAGGAAATTGCAATAAAAATACTTTTGGTTATAAATTTTATCATTTTAAATACAGTTAATAGTTAGGAGACAAGAATTGACTAAATAAAAATAGATTATTATTTGATTACTATTTGATGTTTTTTGATTGTTGATGAAGTAGTAGAGAAGTTTTATCTGGTTTTTTGAGATGATGCTTTTATTTTGTCGGGTTTTCCGGTGTCTTTTTTAGCGTAAGTAAAAGAATAGTTTAAAATACTACCTCCGGATTTTGATTTCCGGAGATAGTTTTATTGTTTTTAGGGGAATTAAATTTTAAAATAAATTACCAGCCTGGGTTTTGTTTTAGTTCTACACCCTGAGCTTTGTATAAATCAATATCATTTGTCGGGATATTCATTAAATAATGCTTAGATTCAAAATTCCGGGCACTTGCAGGGTAAATTTTTACATAACCGTTCCCGTCTACCTGCGTTTGTGTTCCAACAGGGGTTCCGATTCTGGCACCAAGATTGACATCCGGATTTTTTGAAGTATCTAAGTAATCTCCTTTTTTCCAACGGTAAATATCGGCTTGTCTTAAAGTAGTCCAGCTCATAAATTCAATCTGACGCTCACGACGTACTTCCCAGATTAAAGGATTTACCACGCCTGAAATTTGTTCTAAAGAAGAAGTTCTTCTTGGATCGTTAATTGGCACACCACCTGCAGAAGCATTGGTTCCGTCAGTAGTCAGAGGTGCAATTCCGGCACGGGCACGTACTTTATTGATCGACATATCAAGGTCATTATTGGTTGCGGTACCCAATTCGGCACAAGCTTCGGCATAATTTAAATATACTTCACTTAGTGTAAATAAAGGAGCATCTGTATAATTACGTCCTCCTGTTGTAACATCAGGACCTGTTGTTGCAGGATTGTTGTACAATTCAAATACATATCCAGACATCGAAACCAATGATGCGGTACCAAACGGTTTTCCTTTGTAACCGTAGTTGGTGGTATTTACCGTTTGACCAAAACGCGGATCTCTGTTCGCAAAATTTTTGGTAATGTTGTCATCTCCTGTATACTGGCTGTTTCCGGCTTGTTGTATTGGTAATCCGTTTTTGGTTACATAACTGTCAGCAGCCCATTTGGTTAAACCGTACTGAATAGTTGAAGAGTTGGTGTAGTTTTGTAGTGAATGCATCAATACGTTGGTTAAATAACGTTTTGCCAATATCACCTCTGAATTACCAAGCAATTCAACTGAATTGTAAAGTGATTTCCACTCTGTGTTTAATTTATAAGCCGGATTGTTCATTATGGCTAACGAAGCTGTTTTTGCTTTATTAAGAAAAGCACTTCCGTCCTGAGCTAAATGATATTTTCTGTACGTTCCTTCATAAATACAAGCATTACTTAGAGCCGCATAAGCGGTGTATTTATTGACAGTAACATTTTTATCATCGGCAACAAGCATTAAATTCGCTGCTTCTTCTAAATCTGCAATAACTTTATCCATAATTTGGGCCCTTGGCATAGCAGGAGCGTAAACTGCGGCATCACTTTGTGCTAAATATTTATCCGTATAAGGTACATCTCCAAATTTTTGTACTAAACGAAAATAAGTATAAGCCCTGAAAAATTTAGCTACTCCAATATAATGGTTCTTTTTTTCCTGTGGCATGTTAACGGTTGGTACTTTGTCCAGCATCAAATTACAACGACGAATCAAGGTATAATACTCATTCCAGGAATAAATATTAGTAGTAGCTGCCGTAATTGGCATCTGATAAAAAGTGTAAGCCGATAAATTATCATCGACCCTGTAATCACTACCATGAAAGTAGAAAAAAGAAAGCCCGATTGTGGTCCCGTTTCCATATCCGTAAAAGGTATCGTAATTAGTCCATGAAAACGTTTTTACATTATCTTCTGATTGCCAGAAGTTATCGTTTGTAAATTTATCTGCAGGGTCATCTGTCAGGTAGTCTGAACAACTAACAGCGCTCATTGCTACTAAAACGGTAGCAAACATCAGTAGAAATTTAGATTTTATATTTGAATTTTTCATTTTAAAAGTTTTGAATTGTTAGTATTAGAAAGACAGCTCAACACCAAAAGACCATGTTTTGGTATAAGGATAAGCCCTTCCCCAGAAAACTTCTGTTTCGTCAATTTCAGGATCTACAGGAAGGCGTTTGTCAGCCCAGGTCAATAAGTTTTCACCTGAAGTATAAAGTCTTACTTTTTCTAATCCGGCTTTTTTAACAATGCTTACCGGCAAAGAATATCCAAGACTAAAGTTTTTCAGACGGAAGTAAGACATGTCTAACAAATATCTTGTCGATGTAACAAAGTTATTCTGGCCTGTAGTACCTGAACCAAAAGTATTGGCTTCGTTGCCATAATAAGGATTTGGCCAATAAGCACCTGTATTTTCCGGTGTCCAGTAGTCTGCCTGGTTTTCATACATTTGCTGAGGTGCACGATAGAAAGGTAACACCGCATCAGAAGAAGCCCAATAGTCACGTTTTCCAACGCCCTGGAAGAAAACAGAAACATCAAAACCACGATACTTTCCTCCTAATGTTATGCCGTATTTGTAACGCGGGGTTGTGTTACCAATTTTGCTTAAATCTCCATGATCGTCTGCTGTTCCTGCGCCACGTGATATAACACCATCTCCGTTTGTATCTACATAATGTACATCTCCGGCACCGTATTTAAAGTTACCGCCCATTGTTTTAGAGTAATCAACACCATTTACCGTTTTACCATTATTCGTAATTACGTCATCAGCCTGAAGAAGTCTGTCACTGGTTAAACCCCAAATCTGACCAATTTCGTAACCATCATAATAAGGATAGGTAGTAGGTGTAACTACAGCCAGTAATTTAGAGCTATTGTTCCACTTTGTAATTACAGACTTATAATCAGATAAAGCAAGATCAACAAATACCGAAGCATTTTCACTTAAGTTTTTATTAAAGTTCAAAGACAATTCCCATCCTCTTGTTCTCATATTTCCTGAGTTGGTTTGAGCAGCATTCTGGCCAAATGAACCCGGAAGTGTTATACCCGGGGCCAGCATTCCTTTTGTATCACGCTGGTACCAGTCAAACGAAGCACCCAGCATATCAAATATTTTAATATCGATACCCACATCTTTAGTGTAAACTTTTTCCCATGTCAATGAAGGATCGACGTTGGTAGGTAAAGACATAGAGGGAGGTAATGTAGCACCACTATTTATCCAGGAAGGATTTGTTGAATTTAATACCGATAAGAAAGCATTGTTTCCTACGTTTTGATTTCCGATTGATCCGATAGAAGCACGTAATTTAAGGTCGTTTAACCAGGTACGGGTGCTTTCCATAAATTTTTCATTCACAATTTTATATCCTGCAGAAGCAGAAGGAAAGAATCCCCATTGTTCTGTTGTAGGAAATTTTGATGAGCCATCATAACGGGCGTTTAATTCTAACAAATAAATTCCGTTATAGTCATAGTTAACACGTCCAAAGAAACCAGCAATCGAATAAGTAGTTTCTGCCGGATTTAAAGAAGTATTGGCTGATCCGGAAACAAATTGTTCGCCCACAGCCAGATTAAATTCCGGTTTTGATTTGTCTAACAGCGTATTTCTTCTCGCATAATTACGGGAGAAATTCTGCCACTCTGAATTGAAACCTCCTAAGAATTTGAAGTTATGTTTGTTAAATTGCTTTTTATAGTTACCATAAATATTCACCACATTTGTAGTCGACTCAGACTTAGATTGTGCGACATAGTCATTTCCTGCTTCAAGTGTTGCGGGAGTAGCAGTCTGAATTGTTGTGGCATCATAAGGCATGGCAGACCAGCTATCCCAGGCCAGGAATTTACCACCATTTTGTTTTCTGTTATACGATTCAGTTACATTACTTACCTCAGCTATAATGTTGAAATCTTTCGTAATATCGGCTGTAAATTTAGCACTTAGCCTGTTATTGCGCTTAATGTTTTCATTTCTCGAGGCATTGGATAAATATCCTCCCGCGGTACGGAAATTATAACCTCTGTAGGTTCCGAAATTAGGGAAATACTGCCCCCAACGAAGCGCATAACCAAAATAACCCCCATAGCTCGTATCATCAGTACCGGAGCCTCCGTAATAATTAAAGGGCTGATCGTAAGAAGTGTTAATCGTCATTACTTTAAAATCACCTGTAAGCCAATCGGCTAATTTTGTGGTAAATCCTAAGTTAACATTTGTTCTTTGTCTTTGTTCCTGATTGACTCTCAGCATGCCATCCTGATTGGTAAGGGCAAACGAAGCAAAGAATGAACTTTTTTCGCCCAGATTACCCTGAGCCGAAAGATTGTGAGTAGTTTGCAGCGCATTGCTGGCATATAATTCTTTGTTAGCATCCCAAACTCTGTAGAAATAAGGTGTACCATTTTTAATCTCCCAATCTTCACCATAAACCATTTCATTGCTGGTGCGGTTATTGGCATATTTTTCTTTCCAGTTCTTAATTCCGGCCAGTAAAGTGTTGTAGTTAGCACCAAAAATCTCAGGTACAGCACCGTCAGTACGTGTTCCTGCGGCGACCAAACCCGGAATTTCTACTGTTGGATCTAAGAATTTTAAGGTAGAAATAGGATTTGTAAAAGCAGTGTTGGCACTATAAGAGAACCTTACTTTTCCTTCTCCTGTTTTTCCTCCTTTGGTAGTAATAAGAACGACACCAAATGCGGCACGGGCTCCATAAATAGAAGCAGAAGCGGCATCTTTAAGTACAGACATCGTGGCAATATCGTTTGGATTGATCAGCGATAAATCAGTAGGAACTCCGTCAACCAGTATTAAAGGAGCATCTGACCCATTAATAGTACCGGCTCCACGTATATTAATAGTAGCTGCACGGTTTATGTTTCCTGAATTAAAGCTAACATTTACGCCTGGTGTTGTGCCTTGTAAGGCTTTACTAACATCTGTTAGAGGCCGGCTGCCAATGGTTTTAGCTACATCAATTGAAGCAACAGCACCGGTTAAGTTTGTTTTTTTCTGAGAAGAGAATCCTACGATTACAACTTCGTCTAGTTTTGAGGTGCTTTCTGCAAGATCAACATTGAGTTTCTGCTGACCTTCAAATTTTACGGTTTTAGTTTCAAAACCCATATAACTAAAGCTAAGGCTTTGTCCTGATGAGACCGGGAGACTGTAGTTTCCGTCAAAATCAGTCGTTGTGCCATTTGAAGTTCCCTGAATAAGGACACTAACTCCAGGTATAGGAAACCCGTCTGCTTTGTTTTTTACGGTTCCGGTAATTGTTTTTGTTTGCCCAAATGTTGCCTGAATGAACAAAACCAACAATGAAATAAGGAATAATTTTTTCATGATTATTTGGTTTTTTTTAATGGTTGTTGGGCAAATATATTTATTTATTGCATATAAATGCATTATTTTGTATTTATTTTCTAAAATTAACCAAAATAACGCAAAATAACGCATGTTTTGTATGCGTAATTCTTCTGATTCATGTTTTATTTTTTAAAAATGCAAACTATTGCAGTTTCCTACAAAACCTCCCTTATCATTGAAATATTTGATATATTTGCCTTGAATTTTAACTTTTTAAAAAATGCTGAAAGCCGAAAGACATAAATACATCATGACTAAGCTTATTGAAGAACAGAAAGTTGTCACAATAGATTTAGCTTTGGCTCTGGATTTGTCAGAAGATACTATTAGGAGGGATTTAAACGAATTGGACAGTAAGAAGCTGCTCGAGAAGGTCTATGGCGGAGCGATCCAGGTTACAGAGAAATCTGTTGATGTTTTTAATATTACAATAGCTGCTGAAGAAGAAAAGAAAGAAATTGTCACCAAGGCATTGTCTTTATTGCATGACGGACAGGTTATTATCATGAGCGGCGGAAGCACTAATTTAGTCTTTGCAAAGTTAATTCCGTCTGATTTAAAAGCGACAATCTATACGTATAGCTTGCCAATCGCCATGCAATTATCCCAGCATCCTAATATTGATTTGATATTCATTGGTGGAAAAATGCAGAAAAATGCAATGGTAACGATTGGTATGGATGTGATTCAGGTAGTGTCTAAAATTAAGGCAGATATTTGTTTTATAGGAGCCAGCAGTATCAATATAAAACAAGGACTGACAGAGATTGGATATGAGATCTCAATTGTGAAAAAAGCAATGATAGAGGCTTCTGACAGGGTTGTGTCGATGTTTTCTGCTAATAAACTAAATACTAAAATGCCACATGTGGTTTGCGATCTGAATCAACTCGATACTATTGTGACCAATTTAGATCCGGAAGACGCAAGACTGGAAGAATATAGAAAATCAGGTGTTTTTATATTATAATTGAAGATTTAAATAATCTGTTCTGCATTATTTTGCGTTATTTTTATTTTATTTTGTTAAATAACGCAAAATACTGTATCTGTTTTGTTTTTTGTATCTATATTTGTTAAAACTAAACTTTAACCATATAGATATATTATGAAAACGAATACTTCTTTGGCGTACGACATACCCGGAAAATTTGAAGAAACCCGATTTGAAAAAAATCATAATGTGATTTTTGAGAATTCTGTACAAGCTTCAAAAAATGTCGCTCAGGAAATAGCGGAATTAATACGTTTCAAACAAACCAATAACGAATCTTGTGTACTGGGTCTTGCCACAGGTTCTTCACCCATAAAAGTTTACGAAGAGCTGGTTCGCATGCATAAAGAAGAAAGACTTAGTTTTGGCAATGTGATCACTTTTAACCTGGATGAATATTATCCAATGACAAAAGAGAGCCGTCAAAGCTATTATTATTTCATGCATCAGCATCTTTTTAATCATATTGATATTAAGCCGGAAAACATAAATATTCCAGACGGAACAGTTGCCTTAGAACAATTGAATCAATACTGCATTGATTACGAAATGAAAATAAAAAGTGCCGGCGGACTTGATTTTCAGTTGTTGGGAATTGGCCGTACGGGGCACGTGGGTTTCAACGAACCGGGATCTCATATCAATTCAGGCACCCGAATCATTACTTTGGACCATATTACAAGAGTAGACGCTTCATCAGATTTTAATGGTATAGACAACGTTCCGAAAAGAGCTATTACCATGGGAGTTTCTACCATTATGCGATCTAAAAGAATTGTACTAATGGCGTGGGGACAAAATAAAGCTGACATCATCAAGAGAACCATTCAGGGTGATGTAAGTTCTGAAGTTCCCGCTACCTTTTTACAAAATCATCCCAATGCGACTTTTGTTTTAGATCAGTCTGCAGCATCCGAATTAACCCGTTTTAAAACACCGTGGTTAGTTGGAGAATGCATCTGGACACCAGAATTAAAAAGCAAAGCAATCGTTTGGTTGTGCCAGAAAACAAATCAGTCTGTTTTAAAACTCACAGACCGTGATTATAACAATAACGGAATGTCTGATCTTTTGGCGCAGGAAGGTTCTGCGTACGATTTGAATATTAACATGTTCAATATCCTGCAGCATACCATTACGGGATGGCCCGGAGGAAAACCCAATACAGATGATTCACATCGTCCGGAAAGAGCCAATCCGGCCAAAAAACGAGTGATTCTTTTTAGTCCGCATCCGGATGATGATGTGATTTCTATGGGAGGAACTTTTTCAAAACTGATCAAACAAGGGCACGATGTACATGTGGTCTATCAAACCTCCGGAAATATTGCGGTTACTGATGATGAAGCTTTAAAATTTGCTGAGGTATGTAATGATTTCGTTGGCGGAGATTTGCCAAAAGACATCAATTTCAAATCGGTAATTGAGTTTTTAAATAATAAATCAGAAAACCAGATTGATTCCCTGGAAGTTCGAAAATTAAAAGGGCTGATCAGACGTAGAGAATCTTATGCAGCCACAAGATACATCGGACTAAAAGATGAAAATACACACTTTTTGGATCTTCCGTTTTATGAAACCGGACAGGTAAAAAAGAATCCGTTAGGTCCTGAAGACATTGCGATTGTAAAAGAAATTATTGCCAGGATAAAACCCCATCAGGTATTTGCAGCAGGAGATCTGGCAGATCCGCACGGAACGCATGAAGTATGCTTAAATGCCATCTTTGCCGCCATGAAACAGTTAAAACCGGAAAAGTATATGGATGACTGCTGGTTATGGCTGTACAGAGGTGCCTGGCACGAATGGGACATTCATGAAATTGACATGGCCGTTCCGCTTTCCCCATCAGAAGTATTGTTGAAACGCCATGCTATTTTATACCACCAGTCTCAAAAAGACAGAGTGATGTTTCAGGGGAATGATTCCAGGGAATTCTGGGTAAGGGCCGAAGACCGAAATAAAAACACAGCCATTTTATACGATAAATTAGGATTAGCAGAATACGAAGCCATTGAAGCTTTTAAACGTTTTGATTATTAGTAATTCAATTCAGGCCTGACAGGTTTTTATATAACAGATTAACCAAACAACCAATTACCAAATAAATGCCCGATTCTCTCAAATTACAACAACTATCCGATTCCTTAGAAGGAACTCTTTTTTATGATGAGCTTCATAAAAAACTGTACGCTACAGATGCTTCCGCATACAGAATTATGCCGGAAGCCGTTGCCATTCCTAAAACCGAAGACGATATTGTAAAAATCATCCGCTTTGCTTCAGAAAATAAGATTTCAATAACGCCCAGAACTGCAGGAACTTCTCTGGCAGGTCAGACTGTGGGGAACGGAATTATTGTAGACGTTTCGAAACATTTTACCAAAATTGTTGCTTTTGATGCCCAAAAGAAAACCATAACAGTACAGCCGGGAGTAATTCGCGATGAACTCAATTTGTATTTAAAGCCGCATGGATTATTTTTCAGCCCAACCACTTCAACCACTAATAGGTGTATGATTGGCGGTATGGTAGGGAATAATTCATCCGGAACAACTTCGATTCGTTATGGCGTTACCCGGGATAAAATTGTGGAGATAAAAGCCGTTTTGAGTGACGGAAGTATGGTGGTGTTTAAAGACATGTCTTCGGATGAATTTATTGAGAAAACAAAAGGCGATTCACTCGAAAATAAAATCTACAAAACCATTTACGAGGAGCTTTCGAATAAAGAAAATCAGGAAGAAATCAAGAGGGAATTTCCAAAACCTGAAATTCACAGACGAAATACAGGTTATGCGGTTGATGTATTATTAAAATCAGAATTATTTTCGGGCACAGAAAATACAATCAACTTAGGAAAACTACTTTGCGGAAGCGAAGGGACACTGGCATTTACAACAGAAATTACCCTGAAAGTAGATGATCTGCCGCCAACCAACAATATTATGGTGGTGGCGCATTTTCATACCATTCAGGAAAGTCTGGAGGCAGTAGTTACGGCAATGAAACATCATTTGTACACCTGTGAAATGATGGATGATACAATTTTAGATTGTACCAAAACCAATAGGGAACAGGCCAAAAACAGATTTTTTATCGTGGGAGAACCCAAGGCCGTTATTATGCTTGAAGTAGGATCACATATCAGTATGGAAGACGCTGAACGACAAGCCGATGCCTTGATTAAAGATCTCCGGGAAAATAATTATGGTTATGCTTTGCCGAAAATTTACGGGGCAGATATTGATAAAATAAATGATTTACGAAAAGCAGGTCTGGGACTTTTAGGAAGTATTGTGGGCGACGATAAAGCCGCTGATTCTATTGAAGATACAGCCGTTGAATTGAGCGACCTTCCCAATTACATTGCCGATTTTGCTGCCATGATGAAAAGACATGGCCAAAGTGCCATTTATTATGCACATGCCGGAGCCGGAGAATTGCACCTGCGTCCGGTTATCAATTTAAAAACAAAAGAAGGATTACATCAGTTTAGAAATATATCCACGGAAGTGGCCCATTTGGTCAAAAAATACCAAGGTTCACTAAGCGGTGAACATGGCGATGGAATTTTACGAGGAGAGTTTCTGCCTTTTATGATTGGGGATCACAATTATGAACTGCTGAAACGAATAAAAAAAGCTTTTGATCCCAATACCATTTTGAACGTTGGGAAAATTGTAAATGCTTCTAAAATGGATGAAAATCTTCGTTTCGAAGCAGGAAGGATAGAACCGGACATTCAAACTATTCAGGATTTCTCTGATAGTATGGGAATTTTGCGTGCCGCCGAGAAATGCAACGGTTCCGGTGATTGCCGCAAAATGCCATCGGCGGGAGGAACTTTATGTCCGAGTTATCGTGCTACCCGAAACGAAAAAGATACGACCCGTGCCAGAGCCAATGCATTAAGAGAATATCTTACCCATTCTGAAAAAGACAACAAATTCGATCACGAAGAATTATATAAAGTATTTGAGTTGTGCGTAAGCTGTAAAGCCTGTGCCAGCGAATGCCCAAGTAATGTGGATATTGCGACTTTAAAAGCAGAATTTCTATACCAATATCAAAAAGCAAACGGGTTTTCAGTGCGTAATAAAATATTTGCTTTCAATTCGAAATTGAATAAGTTTGGAAGCATTGCACCATCGATGACCAATTTTATTGCCAACTTATCTTTGGTTAAAAAAAGTATGGGAATTGCCCCAAAAAGACAAGTACCGCTTTTAGCCCCAAAGACCTTTAAAAAATGGTACGAAAAAAATAAGAAACCGGCAGAAACCAATTCATTTAAAAACGGAAAAGTATATCTCTTTTGTGATGAATTTACCAATTATTACGATGTTTCAGTGGGTATCGATGCGTATGAACTACTGACTGCATTAGGGTACGAAGTCCTTATTACAGATCACGAAGAAAGCGGAAGAGCTTTCTTGTCAAAAGGTTTTCTGGAAGAAGCACAAAGTATAGCCAATAAAAACGTCAATATTTTTAAAGATTTAATTTCAGAAGGCAGGCCTTTAATCGGAATTGAACCATCGGCAATATTGACCTTTCGAGATGAATATATACGATTGGCAAAAGACAAAGAAAGCGCCGAAAAACTGTCCAAAAATACGTTTACTATCGAAGAGTTTTTTAAGGCAGAAATCGCAAAAGGAAAAATTCATTCCGGACAATTTTCTGATGTACAGAAAACAATAAAAATTCACGGACATTGCCATCAAAAGGCATTAAGCACGGTAGAAGCTTCTTTTGCAATGCTGAATGTGCCAAAAAACAGCACCGTTACCATTTACAATTCAGGCTGTTGCGGAATGGCAGGTTCCTTTGGTTATGAAAAAGAACATTACGAAATTAGTATGCAGATGGGAGAAGATACCTTGTTTCCGAAAATTCGGGCAACCGAATCGACAACGGCAATTGCCGCTGCAGGAACAAGCTGCCGCCACCAGATTTTTGACGGAACGAACAGAAAAGCCATGCATCCGGTAACTATTTTAAGGGATTGTTTGAAATAAATTTCCGAATTTTAGATGAAACTTAATTTTCTTTTACCATTAAGGGATTAAGTAATTTAAGTTTTATGAACTTAATCCCTTAATGGTAAAAAAGAAGGAACTTATTTTGACCTAATTACTAAAACAAGATTTTATGAAAAAAGCAATCTGTACGTTACTTCTGATCTTCGTATTCTTTTCTGCAAAAGCAGCTAAAATTGATACAATTCAGGTCTTTAGTGCTTCGATGAATAAGAATATAAAAATCGGTGTAATTGTTCCCGATACATATAAAAAAAGCAAGAAGAGATTTCCGGTGGTGTATCTGCTTCATGGATACAGTGGAAATTATGCAACCTGGATAAAAAGTTTTAAAGAAGTTGGGAAACAGGTTGATCAGTATGGTTTTATAGCTATTGGTGTTGACGGGAATTATTCCAGCTGGTATTTCGATAGTCCGATAGATCCTTCTTTTAAATATGAAACTTACATAATCAACGAATTAGTTCCCTTTGTAGATAAAAAGTACAAAACAATTCCAACCTGTGAAGGCAGGGCTATAACAGGTCTGAGCATGGGCGGACATGGGGCTTTGTATTTATCATTCAAACATCAGGATGTATTTGGTGCGGCGGGAAGTATGAGTGGCGGAGTTGATTTTCGTCCGTTTCCTGAAAAGTGGGATATTAAAAAGCGACTGGGTTCGATAACAGAATTTCCTGAAAATTGGGATAAAAATACCGTCACCAACATGCTTGATTTAGTAAAAGACAATAAGTTGAAATTGATTATAGATTGCGGAGTTGATGATTTTTTTATTGAAGTAAATCGAGCACTTCATCAAAAGATGTTAGCATTAAAAATAAATCACGATTATATCGAACGTCCCGGGCAACATAATATAGAGTATTGGGAAAACTCCTTGAAATTTCAATTATTATTTTTTAATAATTTTTTCAAAGAGAACATAAAATAATTTATTGTGTGTAGCATTTGTAAAAAAAATGGCTGTGCATAAATTTTGTTTGGTTATCCTAACAGGTTTTCAAAACCTGTTAGGTATTTTTTAGCACAGACATAAAAAATAATAATTTATTATGTGTAGTATTTGTGAAAAAAAATAGCTGCGTATAAATTTGGTTTGATTATCCTGACAGGTTTTCAAAACCTGTTAGGTATTCTTTAGCACAGACATAAAAGATTGAAATAATAATTTATTATGTGTAGCATTTGTAAAAAAAATGGCTGCGCATAAATTTTGTTTGGTTATCCTAACAGGTTTTCAAAACCTGTTAGGTATTTTTTAGCACAGACAGAAAAGATTGGAATAATAATTTATTGTGTAGCATTTGTGAAAAAAAATAGCTGCGTATAAATTTGGTTTGATTATCCTGACAGGTTTTCAAAACCTGTTAGGTATTCTTTAGCACAGACATAAAGATTGGAATAATAATTTATTGTGTAGCATTTGTGAAAAAAAATAGCTGCGTATAAATTTGGTTTGATTATCCTAACAGGTTTTCAAAACCTGTTAGGTATTCTTTAGCACAGATAGAAAAGATTGAAATGATTTTTCGACACAACCCGGGCAAAAGCCAACAGGCAAAGGAATTGCACAAATTATGGCGAATTAAATCTGCCAGATCTGCGTGAGAAAAATAAATATTATAGCGAGTAAAACGTTGCCTGGCTGCTGGAAGATTATTTTTTTAATATTAAAAATTGCTTGCAAAGTCGTAAAGCTTTAAAAAGCAAAAACTTTGCGAACAGTGCGTAAACCATTGCGCTCTTTGCGGTTAAATTTTTCAGTCACCAATAGAAAACGATATTAACGAACCAAAAATAGTACCTATGAAAAGCCTAAAAATTTTAATGCTGATATTGCTGTTTCAAACGAAACTTTTCAGTCAGGAATCACCAAAAAGAGAAATGCGTGCTGCCTGGATTTCGACAGTAGATAATATCGACTGGCCCTCCAGACCGGGATTATCAGACAAGCAGATGAAATCTGAAATGATTACCATTCTGGATAACTTACGATCTAATAATCTGAATACGGTCATTTTTCAAATACGCCCAACTGCCGATGCGTATTACAAATCGACAAAAGAGCCGGCGTCGCACTGGATAACCGGAACTCAGGGTGTTGCTCCCGGATTCGATCCGTTGCAAATGATGATTGATGAAGCCGGAAAAAGAGGAATGAACGTTCACGTTTGGTTAAATCCGTATCGCGTACAAAAAGATACTACTAAAGAAGTACTGGCCAAAACACATTTGTATTTTAAGAAACCGGAATTATTTCTGACGTATGGAAAGTCCAGATATTTTAATCCGGGTTACAAAGAAACCAGGGATTTTGTTGCTTCTGTAGTAGGCGAAATAGTTCGAAATTATGATATTCAGGCGGTACACATGGACGATTATTTTTATCCTTATAAAATCACCGGACAGGAATTTCCGGACGAAAAAGCATTTGCCAGAGAACCGCGTCAGTTTAAAGACAAAGACGATTGGCGAAGAGACAATGTCGATTTAATCATCAAACAAATACGAGATACCATCATTGCCAACAAGCCGGAAGTCGAATTCGGAATTTCGCCTTTTGGGGTTTGGCGCAATATTGCCAAAGATTCAGAAGGTTCAAATACCGTGGCCGGAGCGACCAACTACGATGATTTGTATGCCAATATTTTAAAATGGCAAAAAGAAAACTGGATCGATTATGTAACGCCTCAATTGTATTGGCACATAGGTTTTGACAGGGCTAATTTTGAAGTTTTGGCAAAATGGTGGGCAGCACACAAATACGGAGCGAATGTGTATATAGGCCACGGTGATTATAAGATTTCGAATACCGCCAAAGAACCGGAATGGAGAAGCCCCGATCAAATTGTCAAACAGATAGAAATGATTCGAACAATGCCTTTAATAGACGGTTCGATGCATTTTACAGCTTCAACTTTTCTTAAAAAAGGAGATACACTGCGAAATCCTCTTATTCAAAAACAATACAAGTATATCGCCTTAACACCGGAAGCAAACAGAATTACAAGAATAAAACCACAACCGCCAACAAATGCTTTGATTGTCAAAAAAGGAAACAATGCATTGCTGACATGGAAGGCAGGAATTAACGATAAGAAATATGTGATTTACAGATTTCAAAAAGGAAAAATAACGGATTTCTCTAATTCGGCAAATATTTACTACGTAACAACAGCCACAAAAACAGAAGTTCCAAATGCTGATTCGGAGCATTATATCTATGCTATATCCGCTTTAAGTCAAACCCAGACAGAAAGCATTCCAATAGAATTTTCAACAAAATAAAAAGATAAAATAATGAGAAAAAGTATTTTGCTAATTGCCATTTTTCTAAGTTCTTTAAGTACCATACAAGCACAGAAATTAGATATAATTCCAAAACCGGTAAAAGTTGAACAGAAAGAAGGAGTGTTTGTTATTCCGTCATTGGTGCACATTGTGGTAGATAAAAAAGCAGAAAAAAGTGCTGATTACATAAAAGCTTCTTTTTTGACATACACCGGAATTAATCCTGTTGTTTCTATCGGAAATAAACATAAAAAAAACACCATTGCTTTTTTGGTCGATGAGAAAATGGATTTTCCCAATGATGGTTATAAATTGAGTATCACTAAAAAAGGAATTCTGGTAAAAGGAAAATCTTCCAATGGGGTTTTAAACGGTCTTCAGACTTTATTACAGATTTGCTCTGCAAGAGACGTTAAAAAAGGAACTATTCCGTTTGCGAAAATAGAAGATTATCCCCGTTTTGAATGGCGTGGCATGATGCTCGATTGTTCCAGGCAGTTTTTTGATAAACAAACCGTTAAAAATTATATTGACTGGCTCGCGGCACATAAAATGAATATTTTTCACTGGCACTTAACTGATGATAACGGTTGGAGGGCCGAAATTAAATCGATGCCCGATCTGACTTTAAAAGGCGCATGGAGAGGACCCGGAGAAGTTTTACTTCCATCATACGGATCTGGGGACAAACGTTATGGAGGCTTTTATACACAGGCGGATATGAAAGAAGTGGTGGCATATGCATCGGCTCGCGGAATTTCTGTCATGCCAGAAATTGAAATTCCGGGACACTCTCGTGCAGTAACAGCTTCTTATCCGGAAGTTGGATGTGTTACTACTCAGGAAACCAAAAGTGTTCAGGGGGAAGTAAAAAATGTTTGGTGCGTGGGACGTGAAGAAAACTACCAAATTCTGGATTCGATTATCAGGGAATTTTCAGAAATGTTTCCTTTTGAATACATTCATGTTGCCGGAGATGAGGTAAACAGGGCCAATTGGGAACACTGCCCAAAATGCAGGGCTTTAATGGAAAAAGAAGGCTATACCGATACTTTTCAGCTTCAGAATTATTTCTTTAGACGTGTTGAAAAAATCGTAGAAAAGTACAATAGAAAAACCGCTGGCTGGAATGAAATTCTAAAAGGCGGAGAAATAAATCCAAATACCTTAATTAGTGCATGGCAGGGAATTAGTTACGGAATTGAATCGGTAAAAAAAGGACATGAAACGATTATGATGCCGGGACAATATACTTATTTTGACATGGCACAATCTGAAAATGAACGGGGTCATCGCTGGGCGGCTATTACCGATACAAAAAGAGCCTATTCGTTCGAGCCAATTCCGAATGATGATTTGACACCAGAACAGCAGAAAAATATAAAAGGAGTTCAGGGGGCTTTGTGGAGCGAATATTTAGATCGCCCGGCACGAATTATGGAATATCAAAGTTATCCCAGAATCAGTGCTTTGTCTGAAATTGGATGGTCTCAAAAAGAAGATAAAAACTGGGATGATTTTTACGGAAGATTAACAAACAGTCATTTACAGCGTCTGGCCAATATGGGAATTGCTTTTAGGGATTTCCCGCCAAAGGCAATTTATCAAAACGGAACGATTACCGTAACTCCCCCTTATGAAGGCGCCGTGGTGCGTTATGATACGCAGGGAAATGAGCCTGTAACACAATCGGATTTATATACAAAACCAATTCAGACAAAGGATTACGAACAATACAGGTTCCGTACTTTCTTTAATGAAGATATAGCAAGTCCTGCGGTTAAAGTAGAAAAACTGCCTGTTGCCAATTGGAATACTTCAAAAGTTGAAGTTCTCAATATTTCAGAGAATATTTCGGAACATGTTGATAAAAAGGGGATTTGGTATTTAACTTTTACTCCGGCTAAAGATGAGGCTGGAAATGGAGTGATCAGATCGGTTTCACTTTTTGAAAATGATAAATTGATACAAACTTTTTCGGAAGAAAAAACGTTGAAATCAAAACCCCGCCTGCGATTTTTCATTGAGAATTACAATGAAAAAAACAGGTATCGCTTAGATTTTACTGTTGAAAATAAAGAAGCAAAGGAATCTTCTGCAAAAGTAAATTTCGATTGTTCACCTTATTTAGAGCCGGAAGTAAAAGTGACATCTTCAATGGCTGAAAATCCTAAATTTCCGATTTCGAATTTAGAAGATTATAATGTTGAAACTTACCTGCGTACAGATATTCCGTGTGCCAGTGGTGACTGGATTTTATATACCTTTATAAATTCGGTTGTTTCTTCTAAAATTGATGTACTGACAGGAATTCCGCATCACCCAAGATTTATTGTTAATAATGGGTATGTAGAATACTCCTATAATGGAATCGATTTTATAAAAGGAGATGCTTTTGATTACGGTAATGCATCAATCTATCCAAAACAGCCCGTAAAAGCAGTGAAGATTGTCATTACTGGAACCAACAACGAACCTCTTATGGCAGGACAGGACTTAAGAATTAATCCGTAGAGATATGAAAAACATGGGTGCCGGAATTATACTTGTTTCTTTGATTTTTTTAGGAATGAATGGGTATTCCCAGAAAAATTCGAAGAAGTCTTTTGATATCAAACGAAATGAAGTTTATATTGATTCGATGATGACGCATGCGCTTGAAAAAGGATTTTTCCCGGGGGCTCAGCTTATAGTAGGAAGTAAAGATGCTGTTATGATAGCGAAAAATTACGGCTTTCATGATTACTCAAAAAAACAGCCTGTAAAAACAGATGATGTTTACGATCTGGCTTCTATGTCTAAAGTTCTGGGAGCAACTCTCGTGACCATGCGTTTGGTTGGCGAAGATAAAATAAAGCTTACTGACCGATTGGGAGATGTGGTATCCATCTACAAAAACACCCCAATTGCCGATTTAACTCTTTTTGAATTGTTAACGCATACTTCAGGATTGAAAGCCAGTATTACTTTTTATAAAAGTCTGCTTTCAACGCCAGATGGAGCACCTTTGTTAAGCAGTCAAAAATCGGCAGAATATCCTGAATTGTTTGATAATCTGTATGTAAACAAGAATATTGTTTATGATACTCATTATCTTTCTTTTAAACCGAAAGAAAATTGGATTCAGATTTATAAAAACATGTGGTTAAATCCGGAATTTTATAAAATGGTTGATGCGCAAATTGCTGTTGCAAATGTCAATCCGCGTGGCAACTATTTGTACAGCGACCTGAATTTGATTTTGGTGCAGCAAATGACTGAAGTAAAAACGGGAATGAAATTAGATCAGTTGGCAAAACAAATTTATACGGAATTAGGCATTTCAAAAATAGGATACAATCCCTTAAAATGGACTTCTTTAGAAAATGTGATGCCAACAGAACTTGATAATCTTTTCAGAAAAGATACGATTAAAGGATATGTTCACGATGAGTCTGCTGCAATTTTTGGAGGTGTTTCCGGGAATGCAGGTTTATTTGCCAATGCACAGTCAATTTCGGTAATCTGTCAGATGCTGTTGAATAATGGAAAGTTTCAGGAAAAACAGATTTTGAAAGCAGAGGTTGTCAAAGAATTTACGGCATCGCCACTTACCAAAGAAGGAATTTACCGCGGACTTGGTTTTGACAAACGAAAACCGGATGAATTTTTTAAAGCGGATGATTTTGGACATACCGGTTTTACAGGAACTTTTTTCTTTTTGAATCCGGATACGAACAGATTTCTTATTATCCTGACCAATCGCGTCAATCCAACCCGAACAAACAGATTAATGTACAAAGATGATTTTAGTGCTAAAATTTGGAGGCAAATCAATAATTAATAATTAGAGACACGATGCGAGCTATAATTTCTGATGCAGAAAAAAATATTCAATTGTAGTTTTTACAAGTAATGCATAAAATAGCAACGGGTTCTTTGTTCGTAATCAAAAGGGTTAAAATACCGCATTAAAATGGCATTAAATAAGATCAGGAACAAAACGTTGGAAAGAAATATCAAAATAAAATTAGAAGTTTTAAGATCTAACAGTTAGAGACGACTTTATAAGATTTTTTAAAATTTGTGATTACAGTTTTTTTAGCAGATCAACTCGAAGTAGTTTCTATTACTAACACAGAGTGAAATTTAGTGAGATGGAAGTAATTGATCTTTTAAAAGCAACTATTTATTTATAATTTTACTAAGATCAAACATTGGGGCGTACATTGAGACCATAATTACGCCTACAATGGCTCCAATTACGATAATAATCATAGGTTCTAAAATGACACCAATCATCTTGGTCTGGTGGCTTATCTCTTCATTATATTGTTCTGTTAATCTTTCGAACATGGTTTCCAGTTGGTTAACTTGTTCAGCGACTTCTACC
>NZ_JBIPCR010000018.1:0-141788 GCF_044007335.1 Flavobacterium sp. FlaQc-48
TGTCAAAGTTTTTAAACTTTGACAAAGCCTCTGAAATCTTAGTAGCTTAGTAACTCAGAACCTTTGCACCTCTGAGCCTTTGCTTCTTTGAACCTTCTTAAAGTAATGTATTATTATATCACGTAAGATTGTATATTATGATATTATTAAACTCCTGGTGGAGTAAAAATCATGATTTACCAAATAGTAACTTGTATTGTTATATCTCGTAGAGATTATATATTGGTAGAATATGATTAAACCACCAGGTGTTTTATCCCGTAGGGATTACATCTACGCGATATGGTTTGTCATGAAAATTTGTTTTCGCAGAAATGACGGTATAAAAAAAGCTTTGTCAAAGTTTAAAAACATTGACAAAACCTCTGAAATCTTAGTAGCTTAGTAACTCAGAACCTTTGCGCCTCTGAGCCTTTGCTTCTTTGAACCTTCTTAAAGTAATGTATTATTATATCACGTAAGGATTGTATATTATGGTATTATTAAACTCCTGGCGGATTAAAAATGATGATTTACCAAAATAGTAATTTGTATTATTATATCTCGTAGAGATTATATGTTGGTAGAATATCATTAAACCACCAAGCATTTTATCCCGTAGGGATTACATCTACGCGATATGGTTTGTCATGAAAATTTGTTTTCGCAGAAATGACGGTATAAAAAAGGCTTTGTCAAAGTTTTTAAACTTTGACAAAGCCTCTGAAATCTTAGTAGCTTAGTAACTCAGAACCTTTGCACCTCTGAGCCTTTGCTTCTTTGCACCTTCTTAAAGTAATGTATTATTATATCACGTAAGGATTGTATATTATGATATTATTAAACTCCTGGCGGAGTAAAAATGATGATTTACCAAATAGTAACTTGTATTGTTATATCTCGTAGAGATTATATATTGGTAGAATATGATTAAACCATCAAGCATTTTATCCCGTAGGGATTACATCTACGCAATATGGTTTGTCAGGAAAATTTGTTTTCGCAGAAATGACGGTATAAAAAAAGCTTTGTCAAAGTTTAAAAGCTTTGACAAAGCCTTTGAAATCTTAGTAGCTTAGTAACTCAGAACCTTTGCACCTCTGAGCCTTTGCTTCTTTGAACCTTCTTAAAGTAATGTATTATTATATCACATAAGGATTGTATATTATGATATTATTAAACTCCTGGCGGAGTAAAAATGATGATTTACCAAAATAGTAACTTGTATTATTATATCTCGTAGAGATTATATGTTGGTAGAATATCATTAAACCATCAAGCATTTTATCCCGTAGGGATTACATCTACGCGATATAGCTTGTCAGGAAAATTTTTTTTCGCAGAAATGACGGTATAAAAAAAGCTTTGTCAAAGTTTTTAAACTTTGACAAAGCCTCTGAAATCTTAGTAGCTTAGTAACTCAGAACCTTTGCACCTCTGAGCCTTTGCCTCTTTGAACCTTCTTAAAGAAAATCTTTCTCCGAAACTCCTTCGTTGATCTTAATCTCAGACATTTTAATATCCAATTCAAAACCTACATTCTGAACCAAATTAAAAGGAACTTTTATACCCTTTACTTCTTTGTAGTCATTGAAGTTGGTTATTTGTGTTGATGATTTTCCGGCTTGTTCACGAACTTTAGATTCGGCTACTTTTAAGCCGGATTTAACATCGTAGAAATACGTTGTTTTGCCATCGACTATTGCATAAGCATCGCTATTGTTTATAGGTTCGATTCTGTCAACTTTTAAATCGGTTCTTTTTACGAGTTGTAACTCTTCAAAAGGAGCTGCGTTTGCTTTCATATCGGCAAGATCGGTTCCTTCCAGGTTTTTGCGTTGTCCCTGTTGTTCGATATAGGCGCCTTTTTCGTTTACAACTTGTTTCATTAAGTTCATGGTTCCCATGGCAAGCGAAACCATCATTTTTCCTTTTGAATCTAATTTAGACGTAAAAGTTAAAGGTCCCGGAGCTTGAGGAACGGTTGTAGTTCCTGTCATTGCCAGTGTTTTTACAGCCGAAACTGCTTTTTCTCCTCCAATGGCCTTAAGGTAATTTTCGAAAACTGTTTTGGCAGTAATTCCGGCCGGGGCTTCTTTTTTGGTAACAGGTTTCTCTACAGGATTTCCGTATTTGTCAAAATAGAAAATCGGAATTTGAAGTTTTTCTAAACCGGTAATTACATCAGAACCTTTTCCGGCAATTACAATTCGCATATTATCTAATAAGAAATATTTGTTGGCAACGCGATAAATATCATCGGCTGTAACGTTGTTTATGGTTTGAATGTATTTTTCGTAAAAATCAGCAGGAAGCTGTTCTGTTTCGATATTCAAAGCGTAACGGGCAACAGTTTGGGGTTTTTCGACCTGCATTACAAATCGGCCAATGTATCCGGCTTTTACGTTTTTCAATACATCTTCAGAAACTTTTTCGGTTCTGATTCTTTTGATTTCTTTTATAAACTGAACTACTGCGCTATCTGTAACGGTATTTCTAACCGCTGATGAAGCTTTGAATTTAGTTACATATTTTCCACTTCCAATATTTGAACTTGCGCCATAAGTCCAGGCATGCTGTTCACGTAAATTCATGTTTAGGTAGCTGTTAAAATCTCCTCCTAAAATTTGATTTGCAATTACGGCAGGGAAAAAATCAGGATCGCTCATTTTTAAATTTACAGTATTCACTAGTGAAATTTCAGATTGAACCGCATTTGGAACATCTACAAAATCAATTTGAAGTTTAGAAACATTTTCAGGATTTGGATAGCTGTTTTTTGGGGCAGTTTGTTTCTTCCATCCGCCAAAAAGTTTTTCTACTGCGGCTTTTGTTTCTTTAAATTTAATGTCTCCAATAACAACTAAATAAGCATTTTCAGGAACAAAATAGGTCGAATAGTTGGCCTGAACATCCGCAAGAGTAACATTTTTCACGGTTTCTTCTGAAAGATATTCTCCTGAAGGGTGGTTTTTTCCAAAAGCTAAAACGTCAACAACGCGACTTGCAATTGCCGGAACGCTTTTTTCATCGGCTTTAAGCCCTTCGATTAATTTTGCTTTTTCTTTATCGAATTCTGTTTGGGTAAAATTAGGCTGTAAAGCACCTTCGGCTAAAAGTTCCAGAACGCGTCCTGAGTATTTAGAAAGGGAGCTTGCAGATGCACCTGACGACGAAAAATTGATATTCGCGCCATAAAAATCAATCTCCTCATTAAAGGCTTCTTTGGTTGTTTTTTTAGTTCCGTTACCAATTAAACTGCTGGTTAATTCGTCAACACCTTTTTTATTTCCCTCTGTAAAAGGGGCATTGTCCAGGGTTAGATTAAAACTTACCCGTGGTAATTTATGATTTTCTACGACCAAAACTTTCATGCCGTTTGCCAGGACAAAAGTTTGAGGCTTTTTGATGTTGACTACGGGCGAGTTGCCTGGTTTTGGTTGTGGACGGTCTTGTGCTTGCATAATTCCAGTGAGGAATAAAAGGATTAAAAATGTATGTATTCTTTTCATGATTCGATGGTCTTAATTTTGGACTTTAGTTGAAGGGATGTAATCTAAAATTAAACGTTGGTTAGGGTTTAAATACTTTTTAGCAACTTCTCTGATTTCTTCTCTTGTGATAGAATGGTAAAGATCAATTTCGGTATTGATTAGGTTTACATCTCCATATAATAAGTAATAAGAAGCCAGGTTCTCTGCAATTCCTTCTACGCTTGCATTGGCGTTCACAAAATTATTATCGAATTTATTTTGTAATTTTTGATAGTCTTTCTCCGAAATCAGGTCGGTTTGGATTTTTACAATTTCCTCGTCCATTTCTTTTAAGATGTCGGCTGTTGTGTATGGGGCCATTGGTAAACCGTATAAAATATACATTCCGTAATCTTCCTGGCTAAAACCTACAGCACCAATCTGAAGCGCCATTTTTTTATCATCGACTATTTTTTTGTACAGTTTAGAACTTTTTCCGTCGCTTAAATAAGAAGAGATTAAGTCTAAAACCCTTGCATCCCTGGTTTTCATTGATGGTGTTCTGTACGAGGCAACAATCATCGGAATCTGAATATTCGGATCTTCGTAAGTGGCTTTAATGGTTTGAGTGATTGGCTCTTCTGTAAAAGTTTGTTTTTTTACCTCTTCACCTCTTGGAATGGGTGCAAAATATTTCTGAATCCATTCTTTTGTTTTGGTTTTGTCAAAATCACCGGCTACAACCAAAACAGCATTATTTGGGGTATAGAATTTTTTATTGAAAGCCTGAAACTCTTCAAGGGTTGCGGCATCAAGATCTTTCATAGAACCAATAGTGGTCCAGCGGTACGGATGGTTTTTGAACATGTTTTTCTTAACCTCTGGAAGTATATTCCCGTAAGGCTGGTTGTCATAACGCATTCTTTTTTCTTCTTTTACAACTTCGTTTTGCGTTTCAACACCAATCTTATTGATAATAGGGTGCATCAGGCGCTCTGATTCCATCCATAATCCAAGTTCTAAACTGTTTGAAGGGAAAACTTCATAATAATAGGTTCTGTCGTCAGAAGTATTGGCATTGTTGACACCGCCATTTGCAGTAACGATTTTCATCCATTCACCGCGTTTTATATTTTGTGTTCCTTCAAATAATAAATGTTCAAAGAAATGCGCAAAACCAGTTCGGTCCGGGCGTTCGTCTTTGGAGCCCACATGGTACATTACAGAAGTAATTACTACGGGAGCCGATGGGTCGTTATGCAGGATTACGTGCATGCCGTTGTCTAAATTGTATTCTTCAAAAGCTACCTTTTGAGCGTGAGCTACTCCGCCAAGCATTAGTGCAGCACTTAACATCATTATTGAATTTTTCATAAAAGATTAATAATTTTATATTTACCTAAAATAATAGGTAGCCAAGAGTTGATTATCGTTACATCAAAAATAATCTTTTTTAGTTAGGTTTTTTAAAATTCAGCGGGTTTGGATAAAGTTTAACAGTAATTTACATCTGTTTTCATGGAGTGTTTCCTTCAAAAGGACTTGAAAAACAGACATTAATGCGAAATAAATATTTTTAGAATAAGAGATTGCACAGTAAATTATTAATTGTATATTTGCAACCTTAAAAATCAATAAATCAATTTGGTATGTATGCAATCGTAGAGATAGCAGGGCAACAATTTAAAGTAAGCAAAGACTTAAAGGTTTATGTTCACCGTTTGGCTAATGAAGAAGGTTCAAAAGTTTCTTTTGACAAAGTTCTTTTATTAGACGATAATGGAAATGTAACTTTAGGCGCCCCAGCTATAGAAGGTGCTTCAGTAGAAGCTAAAGTGTTACAACACTTAAAAGGAGATAAAGTTATCGTTTTCAAAAAGAAAAGAAGAAAAGGATACAAAAAGAGAAATGGTCACAGACAATATCTTACTCAAATTGTAATTGAAGGTATTACTGCAGCTGGAGGAACTAAAAAAGCAGCAGCTAAAAAAGCAGTTGTAGCAGAAGAAGTAACTACTGAAGAAGTAGAAGCTCCTAAAGTGAAAAAAGCAGCAGCTCCAAAAGCAAAAAAAGAAGCTACTAAAGAATAATAACAATATTTAAACTCATACGTCATGGCTCACAAGAAAGGTGTCGGTAGTTCGAAGAATGGTAGAGAATCAGAATCAAAACGTTTAGGCGTTAAGATTTTTGGTGGTCAAGCTGCTATTGCTGGGAACATCATCGTTAGACAAAGAGGTTCAAAACATAATCCAGGTGAAAACGTTTACATCAGTAAAGATCACACCCTACACGCAAGAGTAGCTGGAGTTGTTAAGTTCCAAAAGAAAAAAGATAACAAATCTTATGTATCTATCCTTCCATTCGAAGCATAATCATTAGACTACTTATTACAAAACCCGTTCAGAAATGAACGGGTTTTTTGTTTGCTATAATAACGTTTTAAAAGCCGCGACCCTAGTGAAACGAATTGACGAAGTAATTCACGAATTTTTGATTTTAATATTTATTTTTCTTTTTGAATTTATTTTGTGAAACTGCTGTTTTAAGATTAATCGAATTTTTTATAGTAAATAAGGGAATTTTAATTCATGAATTCGTGGCGAACCAATCATGTGTTTATTTTGAATGAGGTATATTTTAAGAGTTTATTATTTGTATTTTTGATTGGACTAATCTATCTAAGCCTTGAAAAAAATAGTTTTCCTTTTATTTCTGTTCTGTACAAGTCTGTTTGCAAAAGACATTTATCCTGCCGAACAAATCGTTTCTTTGAATGATTCTCAAAAAAAGATTTTATACGAATTTGCGGTTCTGCAAAAAAACGGTTCTGCTGCCAATGCATATTGGCAGAAACATCAGCATCAGTTTTCCGGGATTAATGATACGGTAAGAAATCAGTTGGCTAATGAAATCTACGTTAATTCGCATGTGATTTATAGTCCTGAAAAAGATTCTGCGGTACATTTATGGATGCAGACACAATCTCTTGCGAACTGGATGTTTTATCTGGCCGCATTTATAGCGATATGTGCTATAATTGGTTTGTTGCGCAATTATTGGAATTCACTTATCGATCTTCTGATAAAACAATTCGCACCGTTATTCAGGCTTTTATTCTCAGCAATTTTATTAACGTATGAATTGTTGTTGATAGGCGTTGCATGTATTGTGTGGGGATGTTTTGTAGAAGAAATGACCTTGCGTACCGTGATTATTCATACAGGACTCTTTTTGTTGTGGAGTCAGTCAACAGCTATTTTTACGCAGCAATATTTAGTTAAGAAATATATTTTTAAGATAAAGGATAATTTTTGGGGAAATGATAAATGGGAAACGGTAAAAACAATTTGTCTTCCTGCTATTATAGTGAGTCTGGCGCTTTTGTATGTACTGTATAAAATTCCGGCTGATACTTTATACAATTATGAGCTTGTTGTTGCTGTTATGGCGGCTATTTGTGCTTTGCCGGTTTGGCGTATTTTAGAGCGATACATTTCTCCAATTCTAATTCCGTATACAGATACTTTTATCGAAAGAAGCATTCATTCGCTTGCTTCTTGTGTGGTTTTGGCTTTAATTATAGATGGTTTTTTTATAGCACAACATAATCCGCTTTTTTCGTATGTTATAATTGCTTTAACAAGTTTGCTTATTATTTCCTTTTTGCTGTTGTCGCTTAAGGCAAATTTCAAACACAATTATAAGAATTACTATTATTTGCAATTTATTACGGTTCTTTTTCTTTCGTCTGCTTTGTTTTATAGCTTTTTTATTCATTCCGGCGAACTAGTTTGGGCTTTTTTAATAGGAACAAGTATTTATATTGTCATCAAATATTGGGAGATTCCGACCTTTTTTATTAGCTGGAAAAGAAGTAAAATGTCAGCCTGGGGATTTCTGGGAATGGCAGTTTTGTTGTGGTTGCTGGCGAAAGGTATTTTGTATGTTTCGGCAAGATTGTATGTGTAGTAATTAAAATGAAAGAAGGGGTCATTTCTCAATATTAGAATTTGGGATTTCTTTGCAATAAAAAACCTGTTCGTTAGGAACAGGTTTTGTTTTTTTTACTCGGTGTCTTTTGTTTCTTCGAGATCTTCAGATTTTCTTCCCACTTTTACTTTAGGGTTGTTCTGTGTTCCGGTAACGGTAAGCGGAATTCCGAATATCCCAAAAGGAGGTAAGCCTAAACGCATTTTTAAGTTCAGTTTTCCGTCTAAACTTGTTGTGCCTTCAATTCTTGGACGAAAGCCGGCAAACTTAAATTTAAAGCGTTCTACTGTCATGATATTATTCTTGATGGTAGTTTTGATATCAACTTTAGAAACATCCGGATTTTTTATCGATTCAGTATTCGTTTGCTTGCTTACGGCATTAAACATTTTCAATCCGCGTACTTTTACATCTTTTACAGAAAGTGTTCCTCCTCCTGTAAGCGATGGGTAAACAGGATCCATATTACCGTTTAAGCGCCCCTTTAATTGGTAGTCTACAGAAACAATTCCTTGTGCTTTTTCGGCAGCGCTCGCCATTTTTCGGAAGACTTCAATTTCGTTGTAAGCTCTTTTAATGTCAAAATCAGATGCTTTTACCGCGTATTCAAAGTTTGCTTTTTGTAGTGTCAAGGCCTGGTAAGTGGCGTTCATGCTCACATTACAGCCAATTAAATTAAAACCGGTATTTTGCATGGTCAGCTTGCCTTTGTTCATGCTTAGATTACCAACCGCATTCTGAAGATTTAATTTGTCAAAATTCACTTTTTGGGCATTGGCAACAAATTGTAAATTCAAATTTGCTGGAATTATAATAACCCCTGTTTGTTTTGCTTCGGTCTGAGGTGCCGTAGTTTCGGTTTTTGTTTGTGTTACGGATGTGTTTGCCGGTGTGCTTGACATGAATTCGTCAACATTGATATATCGTGATGTAACTTTAAAAGATCCTCTTAGAACGCCTGTTTTTGTGGTTACATAATTGAAAACGTTTTGTAAATAACCATTCAGTTTAAAATCAGATTCGCCATAAGCGGCCAAAAAGTTATTAAACGACATTTTATCCTGATTGATTTTGAAAATCCCTTCTTTGATGATGAATTTCTTTGGCAGATATTCTGATGCAACACCAATGTTTCTTAATTCAAGCGTTCCTTTGTTGTAAAGTTTGCTGTAATTTCCTTTTTCGGCATCGCTTTGTTTGCCTTTTAAAACTAAATCGGCTTTAATGAAACCATCTAAATCAAGTCCTTTTTGAGAGAAAACTTTATAGATTTTGTTTACATCCAGTTCTCCTTTTGCTTTAATATCATACGCTAAATCATTGAAATTACTTAAATCAGCCTCTACAAAAACCGGTTTTCCTTCAAAAGTAAACTGAGTTGGTTTCAGGCTTACTTTTAAATCATCAAAAGTTCCTTTTTGGTTCTCAATTTTAGATTTTATCGTAATATTTGTGATCGGATTTGGATAATATGGTGTTTTTAAATAGCCGTTTTCTAAATCTAAAATTCCTTTTGTAACCGGGAAAAGCTTGTTTTTCTGATCGAATATTCCGTTGGCTTTTAGATCTCCTGCTAAACTTCCTTTTAAAACGATATCTGGAATTCCCAGTGCTTTTGTTAGTTTTTCAAGGTCAATTTTAGCTTTAAAATCAGCATTAATATCCGGGGTGTTCACACCTTTGATGTTGAATTTCGATTTTAAATAATCTTTGTTGATGTTTAAAGACAGGTTTTGAGCATCAACCATAACAAGATCCGGATTTAATGAAGGCACCTTTGTTTTGATGTCTAAATTTAGATTCGAAACCGGAAAGGCACTTTTGTTATAATTCACAAATCCGTTGTCTATTTTTATATCGAGATTTAAGTCCGGAGCTATTTTTTGAGAAGCAATATAATCTCCCTTTAATGTTAAAAGCAAATTCGTATTTCCTTTTAATTCGGTTTTAGAAAGCCAGGTAATGTATTTTGGAGGGAAAGCGGTAAAAACATCGTACAGGTCGCTATTGTCAGATTTTATAACAAAATCCATATTGTAACCGTCTTTCAAAAAGTCAAATTTCCCTTTAAAATCGACTAAAAGCTGATTGATTTTTAAGTTGTTCTGTTGAAAAAAGAAAGACAATGAGTTTACATTTACCTTGGTAATCAGGTCGGCATCGATTTTTTTATTCATTAAATACGGTTCACCTTCGTAAGCAATATTTAATTTCTCGATTTTAGCTTTCGAATACAAATCAAAAACGGCTTTGTTTAAATCGCCTTTTCCTAAATAGTTAAATCCAAAAGCATCAAAATGTACTTTTGTTGACTGATCATCATAGATTATTTTACTGTTCAAAATCTCAATTCGTTCCAGTTTTAAGGCTGTTTCACTAGTGTCTTTTGATGTTGCCGCTTGCGATGAAGATTTGTAAACATTATAGTTTGCTTCTCCTTTTGGGTTTACTTTTACATTAATAAACGAATCCGATAAATAAATCTGATCGATTTTTACTTCTTTGCTAAAAACTAAACTGGCTACGTCTATTCCAAAAGAAACTTCTTTTGCCGTAATAAATTTTTCGTTTTTATAAGGAGCAGATCCGTTAAGGCTTAAGTCGCTTAAGGTTAAAGTTAGTGAAGGAAAATGTTGAAAAAATGAAACGGAAACGTCAGAATAATTTAATTCTGCAGTTAATTTTTCATTAGCTGTTTTTTTAATCTGCTCTTTGATTTTATCAGCAAAAATGATAGGGGTAAGGAACAATAATCCTATAATAACGACAAAAGTTATTGCTAGATATTTAGCCGTTTTTAATAAAATAGACTTTGTTTTATTTGTAGACATAACAAATTGTAGTATTTATAGGTAAGGTGTAATCGAATTAGAAAGCATGCGTTATCCGTGAACGGTTTCACTTTTTCCGTAATTGGTAATAATAGAGCCTTCGTATTCAATCCATTCTTTCCAACGTTTATCGATATCTATATTGTCTGTATATTTTCGTGCAAATCCTAAAAATGTAGTATAATGCCCTGCCTCAGAAATCATTAGATCACGGTAGAATTTAGCCAGTTCTTCGTCTTTGATATTTTCTGAAAGTACCTTAAAACGCTCGCAGCTTCTGGCTTCGATCATAGCAGAGAACAATAAACGATCACAAAGCGCATCTTTTCTGCTGCCATCTTTTTTCATGAATTTAAAAAGCTCATTTACATAATGGTCTTTTCTCTCACGTCCCAAAGTCAGGCCTCTTTTTTTGATAAGATCATGAACCATTTGTAAGTGCTCTAATTCTTCGCGTGCAATCACAAGCATTTCAGTTACTAACTCTTCTAATTCAGAATTGTAAGTTACTAAGCTAATGGCGTTTGAGGCTGCTTTTTGTTCGCACCAGGCATGATCGGTCAGAATTTCCTCGATATTCGACTCGACTATATTTACCCAGCGTGGGTCTGTGGCTAATTTTAATCCTAACATAATTTTATTGAAAAAAGATATTCTGCAAAATTAGTCTTTTTTCTAACTGAAAATCGGGATTCATCGTGTAAATACGCTCAAAAAAGCATTATTTTGTAGCTTGAAACCATATAAATGAATCCGATAAAAAAACTTTTAATCATTGGCTTTGTCTGGCCTGAACCAAATTCGTCTGCGGCGGGTGGAAGAATGATGCAACTGATTTCAATTTTTAAAGCAAATAGATTTGAAATTACATTTGCCAGCCCGGCTTTGGATAGTGATTTTATGGTTGATTTGTCTGAATTTGGGGTAACTAAAAAGTCAATTGAACTGAATAATTCAAGCTTTGATGATTTTATAGTAGCGCTCAATCCAGACGTGGTTTTATTTGATCGTTTCATGATTGAAGAACAATTTGGCTGGCGTGTTTCTGAAAACTGTCCCAAGGCGATTCGGTTATTGGATACAGAGGATTTGCATTGCTTGAGGACCGCAAGGCAAAAGGCATTCAAGGAAAACAGAATTTTTGATTTAAATGATTTGCTGTCGGAAGAAGTGGCGAAACGGGAAATTGCAAGTGTTTTAAGATGTGATGTGTCGTTTATTATTTCTGAATTTGAAATGAAGATTTTACAGGATATTTTTAAAATTGATTCCAGTTTGCTGCATTATCTGCCTTTTTTGGTTGAGGAAATGTTGGAAGAAGATCTCGTGAAATTGCCATCATTTGAAGATCGTAAAAATTTTGTTTTCATCGGAAATTTTCTTCATGAACCCAATTGGAACACTGTTCAGTATTTAAAAGAGACCATCTGGCCTTTAATTAAAAAACAGTTTCCGGAAGCGGTTTTAGAGGTCTATGGTGCGTATCCTTCTCAGAAAGTATTGCAATTACATCAGCCTAAAAATGGTTTTTTTATAATGGGAAGAGCGGCTGATGCTAATGAAATCGTTAGAAATTCACGTCTGGTTTTGGCGCCAATTCGTTTTGGGGCAGGGTTAAAAGGAAAATTATTAGAAGCGATGCAATGCGGAACGCCAAGCGTAACGACCACAATTGGTTCTGAAGCGATGCATGATAATTTGCCCTGGAATGGTTTCATTACTGATGATATTGAGCAATTTGCAAAAGAGGCCGTTACTTTATATCAGAATGAAAAGCTATGGAAACAATCTCAAAAAAATGGAGTTACAATTGTAAATCAATGTTTTCAAAAGAGTAAATATTTAGCTGAATTAATAAAAGCTGTGGATTTTTTATTGATAGATGCAGAAAGTCATCGCTTACAAAATTTCATGGGAAGTTTGTTGCAGCATCATACTTTAAAAAGCACCAAATACATGGCAAAGTGGATTGAAGCGAAAAATAAAAATTAAGCTTCTATTTTTCTAAAATCTATTATTTCACGATATAATTGTGACGAAACAGCAGCATTGGTTTAAAAAAAATCGGCTGAAATAATTTTCATCATCTATGACCTAGAAGCAATTATAATCCCTACGGGATAAAAAAATCCCCGATTACATGTTGTAATCGGGGATGTAAACTGTTATTGTAAACTATTTTAATAAACCTTCAACAGCCTGAACAGTTGTGGCATGATAACCTGATTTTGCTTTATCAAAAATTTGTTTTGCCCAGGTTTTTCCTTCCGGAGTTTTTACTAATTCTTTATAAAGTGTCATTAACGATCCGGTTCTGCTGGTTGCAATCATAAATTGTTCAATTGCAGAATAAGCAGGTTTATATTGATGAAGTATCGCCTGAGCAAACCATTGGCGCTTGATGACGAAGTTTCCATTTTTAGTAAAACTGAATTCATTATCAATTGCAGTCATTTCTTCAGAAGTTATGTCTGCAGGCAGATAATCAATGAAATGCTGTTTTTCTGTTGTAGATTTAATTTTTTTACTTAATCCTTTTACGCCGGTAGTTCTCCAGTTTTTCTGAATATTATCTATTGCTGTAAAATCTTCAGAAGAAACGGCAGTTATATTCGAAGGAATTCCGGGTTTGTAAATCCAGTCGTCCAGTTTTATTTTATCAGCGAGTGCTTTGTCGCCTTTGATTAGGTTATCGTTCAGATATTTTACGAAATCTTCTGTAGTAATAGATTGAAAAGCATGAGCATCAAAATAATTCTTAATAAACGGATCGAATTTTTCACGTCCAACAGCAGCTTCAATTACTTTTAAGAAATTGTATCCTTTCACGTAAGGAATTTGACTGATTCCATCATCAGGATTTCTGTTTGTAAGGCTTACTTTTAATCTTGTATCCGGATTTGTTGCGCCATATTCAGCGATGTTATCGTCTAAGTCTTTACGAGTTAAAACATCTTGCATTTCGGCTTCTTTTTTACCGAAAATTGCTTCGCCAATGCGGTGTTCTACATAAGTTGTAAAGCCTTCGTTTAGCCAGATATCATCCCAAGTAGCGTTTGTAACTAAATTTCCGCTCCAGCTATGTCCTAGTTCATGAGCTAATAAGCTTGTTAAGGAACGATCGCCTGTAATAACTCCCGGAGTTAAGAATGTTAAATTTGGATTCTCCATTCCGCCATAAGGGAAACTAGGGGGTAAAACCAGTACATCATATCGTCCCCAGCGATAAGGGCCGTAAAGTTTTTCGGCAGCAACAACCATTTTTCCGAGTTCTGCAAATTCCCAGGCAGATTTTTTTAGCATTGACGGTTCTGCGTAGACTCCGGTTCTGTTATCAATGGATTGAAATTCAATGTCTCCAACGGCAATGGCCATTAAATAAGACGGAATGGCTTTGTCTTGTTTGAAAGTATAAACTCCTGTGTCGTTTTTCTTTTGTGGATTTACAGCGCTCATTACGGCCAATAAATCTTTAGGTACGGTAACTTTTGCATTATAGGTAAAACGAATTCCCGGTGAATCCTGACAAGGAATCCAGGTACGTGACCAGATACTTTCGCCTTGTGAGAAAAGAAAAGGTTTCTTTTTGTCTGCCGTTTGTGCCGGAGTCAGCCATTGTAAGGCAACGGCATCTTTTGAGGTGCTGTAGTAAATATTTACTTTGGTTGTATTGGGTTCGATGGTAATGCGAAGTGGTTTGCCGTGAAATTCAACTGCTGCGCCAAGTTCGAATTTGGTTTCTTTTTCTTCGTCGCCTAACGTTACTTTGGTAATGTTTAGCGTGTTTTCGTCGAAAATAATTTCGTTTCCTTTACTGATATTGTCAATTAGCCAGGAGGCTTTTCCTGAAATGGTTTGAGTGTTAAAATCAACTTTGATGTCAAGATCTAAGTGTTTTACTACAGCAAGTTCCGGTTTAGAGAAAGTGTGTTCATCTGTAACAACTGCTGGTTTTTCGGTTTGATCTTTTTTCTGGCAGGCTATTACTGTGAGAAATAAAGTGGCAAGAATTAGTTTTTTCATATTATGGAGTATTGAATTCAAGAATGAAAATTAAACAAAAAATCCCGTTTTGAATAAACAAAACGGGATTTTATTATGAATTACCTTCTTTCGAAGACTCGAAACGATCAGGCTGACAAAAAATTATGCCAACATTGTAACCGGGCTTTCGATGTATTGTTTTAGTGTTTGTAAGAATTGAGCGCCAGTTGCACCGTCAATTGTTCTGTGGTCACAAGCCAATGATAACATCATGGTGTTTCCTACTACAATCTGACCATTTTTAACTACTGGTTTCTCAACAATTGCACCTACCGAAAGGATAGCGGAGTTGGGTTGGTTGATAATTGAATTGAATTCAGTGATACCAAACATTCCAAGGTTAGATACTGTAAAAGTACTTCCTTCCATTTCTTGTGGCCCTAATTTTTTGTTTTTAGCTCTTCCTGCAAGATCTCTTACTGAAGCACCAATTTGAGATAAACTCATAGCATCTGTAAATTTCAATACAGGAACTACTAATCCGTCTTCAACCGCTACAGCAACACCAATATTTACGTGGTGGTTGATGATAATAGCGTCTTCTTTCCACTGAGAGTTGATTTTTGGATGTTTTTTCAATGCTAAAGCACAAGCTTTGATTACCATATCGTTGAAAGATACTTTTGTATCCGGAACGGTATTGATTGTTGCTCTTGCTCCCATAGCTTCATCCATACTTACTTCGATCACTAAGTTGTAGTGAGGAGCAGTAAATAATGATTCAGCTAAACGTTTAGCGATAATTTTACGCATTTGAGAGTTTTTGATCTCTTCTGTGAAAACTTCTCCGGCAGGAACAAATACTTTTGGTGCAGCAGGAGCAGTAGTTTCGGCTTTCGGTGCAGCAGAAGTTGCATTTGCAGCCGGTTGTTGTGCTTGTGCAGCGGGAGTAAAGTTCTCGATATCGCTTTTTACGATACGTCCGTTTTCTCCGGATCCTTTTACCTGATTCAATTGGATTCCTTTGTCAGAAGCAATTTTCTTAGCTAATGGTGAGGCTAGTACTCTTCCTCCGTTTGATGAAGTGTCAGCAGTTGCTTCAGTTGCTTTTTCGGCAGCTGGAGCGGCTTTTTCTTCTGTTGCAGGAGTACTTGCAGTTGCAGTTCCTCCGGCAGTATAATTGTCAGCAATTCCGGAAATATCAGTTCCGGCAGGTCCAATGATAGCTAATAAGCTGTCAACAGGAGCAGTGCTTCCTTCCTGAATTCCGATGTATAATAATGTTCCGGCATTGAAAGACTCAAACTCCATAGTAGCTTTGTCTGTTTCAATTTCGGCTAAAATGTCACCTTCTGCAACAGCATCACCTACTTTTTTCAACCAGGTTGCTACTGTTCCTTCTGTCATTGTATCACTCAAACGTGGCATAGTTACAACTACAACACCTTTTGGTAATTCAGCTGCAGCTTTTGCAGGAGCAGCAGTTTCTGTTTTTGCCTCAGCAGCAGGGGCAGCTTCTGTTTTTGGAGCTTCTGCAGCCGGAGCGTCACCACCAGCCAAAAGAGCAGAAATATCTTCTCCTTCGTTACCAATGATAGCTAATAATGAATCAACGGGAGCAGTTTCTCCAGCCTGAATTCCGATATGTAAAAGAGTTCCTTCGTTGAAAGACTCAAATTCCATTGTTGCTTTATCTGTTTCAATTTCAGCAAGGATGTCTCCTTCGCTAATTTTGTCGCCTACTTTTTTTAACCAGGTCGCTACCGTTCCTTCCGTCATAGTATCGCTCAAGCGAGGCATTGTTACTTTTATAGCCATAATAATGTTATAGTTTATGAGGTGTGAATGGGTAATCTTCTTGTGCGTATACTACGTCGTATAATTGTTGCAATTCAGGATATGGAGATTCTTCAGCGAATTTCACACATTCTTCAACCAAATCTTTAACTCTTTGGTCAATTGCCTCAATTTCTTCTTCTGTAGCATATTTTTGATCCTTAATTACATCTAAAACCTGAGTAATCGGGTCAATTTTTTTGTATTCTTCAACCTCTTCTTTAGAACGGTATAATTGTGCATCAGACATAGAGTGTCCTCTGTAACGGTATGTTTTCATTTCAAGGAAAGTTGGTCCGTCGCCACGACGTGCTCTGTCAATTGCTTCTGTCATAGCTTCAGCAACTTTTACAGGATTCATTCCGTCAACTGGTCCGCAAGGCATTTCGTATCCTAAACCAAGTTTCCAGATATCAGTGTGGTTTGCAGTTCTTTCAACTGAAGTTCCCATTGCATACCCGTTGTTTTCAACGATAAATACAACTGGTAATTTCCATAGCATGGCCATGTTGAAAGCTTCGTGTAATGAACCTTGTCTTGCAGCACCATCACCAAAGTAAGTCATGGTAACTCCGCCGGTTTCAAAATATTTATCAGCAAAAGCTAAACCAGCTCCTACCGGAATTTGTCCACCTACGATTCCGTGTCCTCCGTAAAAACGGTGTTCTTTAGAGAAAATGTGCATAGAACCTCCCATACCTTTAGAAGTTCCTGTTGCTTTTCCTAAAAGTTCAGCCATTACACGTCTGGGATCAACTCCCATACCAATTGGTTGTACGTGATTTCTGTAAGCAGTAATCATTTTGTCTTTAGTCAGGTCCATAGCGTGCAATGCACCCGCTAGTACAGCTTCCTGACCATTATATAGGTGTAAAAAACCTCTAACTTTTTGTTGAATGTATAATGCTGCAAGTTTGTCTTCAAACTTTCTCCAAAGTAGCATGTCTTCGTACCACTTTAAATATACTTCTTTTGTAACTTCTTTCATCTGAATTCTTTCTTTTGCTAAAGTTTGTTTGTGTTATCAATTGTTGCCTATAACGCAAAATAGTTTCCTCCCACAAATTTGCGCCCGAAAGGTCGGGATGCAAAAATAAGACATTCCTATTAAGAAGTAAAATTTAAAAGGTACTTTTTGGCTTTTTTTTACAAGAACTTTTTATCAAACATAAAAGGCAGCAAATTTTTCAGGGATGCTGATTTGTAAACTTCGCCAATTTCGCCCATAAAAAAGATTTCGATAGGGGTGTCTTGTTTGATTTCGTATTCTGCGATAGATTGGCGGCAAGAACCACATGGCGGGATTGGGGCTTTTGTTTGGTTGGTATCTGAAGCTGCTGTAATGGCGATTTTTAGAATTTTAGCTTCCGGATAAATACTTCCGGCGTGAAAAATGGCAACACGTTCTGCGCATAATCCCGACGGATAAGCAGCATTTTCCTGATTGGATCCTAGGACTATTTTTCCGTTATCTAAAAGTAATGCGGCTCCAACTCTAAATTGTGAATAGGGCGCGTAAGCCTTTTTGCGAATTTCAACTGCCTCGTTCATTAGGTCCTGCACGTCTTTTGAAAGTTCTTCAAAAGAACTGTAAACGGTAAAAGATGATGTTATGCTTATTTCTTTCATTTCTTTTTATGGGAAAAAAAATCCAAATTCCTAAAAATAGAAATTTGGATTGTTATTGTTTTATTTATGTTTTGTGTTTAATAAACCTCGTATTTGTCGCCAAAGTTAAAGGTTAAAGAAAAACGAAGTGTATTTTCTAACGGATTTTTAACTTTTGAAGTTGAAAATAAATACGAAACATCGACTTTTACGACGTTGTATTTAAAACCGGCCCCTAAAGAGAAAAACTGTCTTGCCCCTTTCATTGGGCTTTCGTGAAAATATCCTGCACGTAATGCAAAAGCATCCTGGTACATATATTCTGCTGCTGCGCTGTAAGTGATTTCTTTTAATTCTTCGCTAAATCCGCCCGGAGCATCTCCAAAAGATTTAAAAATTCCGGAAACCCAGCCTATGTCGTTGTACTTTTTGTAGTTTGCGGCATCTGCCTGTTCCTGAGAAATGTCTCCAACATCATTGTAGTCTCCATCTCCATTTGCGTCTACCGGTGTTCCGGGTCCCGGAGGAGTTGGTACTAACAGTTTGGTAAATTCAACACTAAGTGCTACTTTATTATAGTCATCTAAAATAAAATCGAAACCACCACCTAATCGAAGGTTGGCTGGTAAAAAGTTGGAACTTAAATCGTCATTATCGTAGCTTATTTTTTGACCAAGATTTTGCATGTTGAACCCGGCTCTCCATCTTCCGTTAAAGTCTGAATATGCAATTTCTTCTGATTGATAAAATCCTGCAACGTCTACAGCAAAAGTACTGGCAGGCGAAGCGTCGATATCTTCTGAAGCAATTTTCAGGTTAGAACGAATGTATCTCGCGGCTACTGCCATTGAGAATGTTTCGCTTAGTTTTAATGAATATGACCCGTCTAGGGCAAATTCGTTTGGGGAAACAATTCTTGCGGCTTCATTTGGATCTCCTGTTGTTCTTAGTTCGATATCTCCAAAACCAAAATAACGAAAACTACCTGCAAAGGCACTTCTTTCGTTGATTTTGTTGTAATAGGTTACCTGGCCCAATGAGATGTCATTGGCTAAGTCTGTTAAATAAGGGGTGTAGCTAATAGAAAAACCTTGTTTGTCTACTGAAAAAGCATACTTGGCAGGATTCCATTGTTGAGAAAAAGCATCGGATGAAGTAGCGACCCCCTGATCTGCCAAACCGGCTGCTCTGGCATCTGCTGCTACTAATAAAAATGGAACTCCGGTGGTTATAGGGCGTTCAATGGTTTGGGCTTTTGCGTATGAAATAATTAAAAAGCAAATTAATAGGTGTGATATTTTTTTCATTTACGTAAATATGGTATTTATGATACAAATATATAGATTATTATAAGATGACAAGCTTTTCGTATTTTTCTGCCTTTTTATTTGTTAAGTTTGATTTCACTGTGAGTTTGTAAATATACACACCTTTTCCTATTCTGTCACCAAAATCATCTTTTCCGTCCCAGGTTATTTCTCTGGATAAAAAACCTTCGGTTGTAATGATTTGATTTTTTGTCCATACGACTTTTCCGGTAATAGTCATGACCTGAACCTGAACATCTAAGGGTTCGTAAGGCCTGTTATGTGAAAACCAAAACTGGGTATAAGTCGAAAAAGGATTTGGGTAATTAAGAACGTGTGATAATGTTAATGTTTCATCTCCAACAACTATAAATTGTATTTCACTGGTTACGGGATTGTTATAAACATCCCATGCCGTAAAAGATATTGTATGCATTCCGGCGGCTAAATTTCGCAAAGGGAAACGTAAGTTTCCGTTGGTGTAATCATCCAGTTTTGTTTGATAATAATCATTCAAAACATAGGGATTACTTACATCTCCGTCTAAAATTGCTACAATATCATGTCCGATTCCGCTTGCAGTATTAATACCATTTTCATCCTCAAGAAACGCTAATAAAAATGGCGATTCATTTGTAATTCCACCTGACACAAAAGTTTCATCGTTCATATATAACTTCACTTTTGGACTTATATTGTCCTGAGGTGCATTTTGATTTATTCCGCCAATTTTTATAGCTGTATTGTAACCGGATTGGTTTTCTAATGGCTGATTTTTTTTTGCATAAAAGCTAATTCGGCCATAATCGACAGGAATTCTTATATCGCGAGGAACTACAAAGGTAAATTCAAACTGACCATTGGTTACAGAGGCATTTCCTCTGAAGATCGTTTCCCCTAAAACCTTAAATGACATTGCAGGGCTATATCCATCATTATTTAAGGTCGTGGTAGTGATTAATTTGTCGAAAATTGCTGTTGCCAGTTCGCCATTATAATTGCTTAAAAGATTATTGTTCTCATCTGTAATTTCACCTGAAATTTTAATTTTTGCCAAAGACTGGAAATCGGGAATTGTTTGAGAAATCACAATATCATTTACTTTTGTTAAATTAATTCTGGGTTTTGGAATCGCTAGTGTTATGGCTGGATCTCCAATGTAAAAAATTACATTACTGGCTGAACTTGGGTTTTCATTTTTAGAAATACGAAGTGATTCGGCAATTGTAGTGTATTGGTTAGATCCGTAAGAAAATAAATTTTTGCTTAAGCTGTCGTTAAAGTTCTCGGCGTTAAATTGCCCGATTGCGCGTATGGTTGTCAACATTGAGATGGCGCCGCCTTTTGGATTCCAGAAAGTATACTCGCCGGCTGTTGGTCTTGTTGGGTCATCGAATCTTGAAAACTCACAAGTTATGGTAATGAATAAAGGGTATTTGTATTGATTGTTTAAATTTTGCCCGTCTGATTTTTCCCAAATTCGTTCACCTGCGAGGCCATCTTCGCCACCATGTCCTAAATAATTAAAGACTAAAGCACCTTTTTCGAAAGCATTAAACAGGTCTGTTCTTGCTTTTGGGTACCTTGCCCCTCCTGCTGATGCTTCTTGTGTGTAAGCGTCTAAAAGGATTTTCTCTATATTGAAAAATGGCTTTTGGGTACCTATAACATCTGCCAGATTGTTTAGACGGGATTGTATTGTTACATCTGAAGCCTGATCAGAATCGTCGCTAATCATTACGATATTATTGCGCCAGTTTCCATACGATTTAGTGTCATGGTATTCTAAAACTTTATTGACCATTTCGGCTGCTTGCGCGTTGTCTGAAACGAGCATTCTTCCTGTTGCAATATCAATTCCTCCAAAAGGGAATACAACTACCCCTTCGTTGGGATCCATCAGGGCGTAAAAATCATCAGATGCAAATGATGCTTCTCCGGTTGTGTTGCTGGTTACAGATTGATATATAGGTACAATATTATTATTGTTTTCGATTCTGTTTTTGTAATCAAAGGACGCGTCTCCAAATAAATTTAAATATTTTATTCTTTTTTCTGGGGCTGAAGCGTTGTTGTAGATGTATTTGATGCAGTTTCTGATAGCGGCAATGTCCTGCTTTCCTGAAGAAAATTCCTGATAGATGTTTTCTAATGCAATGACTTTTACATTGAGATTAGAATTTGTCCGATGAAAGCTGGCTAATTTTTCGGCTTGGGTAACTAAGGATTTGGGAGTGACAATTACATAATCGATATCCTGAAAGCTGTTTTGGGCATTTTTGAAAAGAGTTCCTTTTAAATTTTGATTAACCACTTTGGACTGGCTTTCTTTTAAAGGGGTGAAATAATCTGAAGGATCAATGGCGATGTATTTTCTAACTTCTCCCAGCGAAGCTTTAAAGCTAAAACTAGTCTGGTTTGTGTTTTCTATTTTAGATATATTATATAGGTCTGTAATATCCCAAATTTGTGAAATGCCTGAAGCGTTTCCAATGGTATAATTTGCGATTCCTGCTGTTGCGCCGGCTAAGTCGTATTGAAAATTAAATTGTTTTCCTGTGCCTGATAGTTTTCTTTTTGCGATTAAATTGATGTAGTCCAGGTATCCTTTTGATCCGGGAACGCCGTTATTATTATAGGTAAGTTTTATTTTTATGTTTTCAGAACCTGTAAAAGAGCTGTTGGCAGGGAGTTTTTGTTCGTAAAATTTCAGGTCAGAACCAGAAGATAAAGCCTGAAAATTAATTGAGCCAATATTTTGTCCGTTTGCAGAAACGATAAATGAAGTAGGGGTATAAGCTGCCGAAGCTGCATTTAATTGTATTTTTACAGGTGTTGAAGTGTCAATATTGGGGAAATTAAATTCGAATTCCTGTTCCTGATTGATGTCAAAAGATTCTCCGTACCATTGGCGGCCCAGGTGGGCAATGTTCGTTTTGTCGATTTCATGAAATTGATAGTCGTCAAAAGTGTTTAGTTCCAGGGTGGTATTTCCCGTTGGCTGGTTTAGGTTTGAAATGCGTTTTCCCTCGCTGCCGGTAGTTGTGATGTAATAATATGATTTTGTGTCGTATAAATTAAGGTTGGTCTGGCTTTCCGTGCTCCAATTGTTAACTCCTTCACCATAGAAAAGGATATAGTCTTCATTGTTGAATGTTCCGTCGCTTTCTCCAATAACCTGTATAGCGTTTTCAGTTAGATCTTCAGGGTAGTACGTGCTGTTGGGCAGTGGCAGCATTCTTCCGCCGTTTCCGTAAATCTTTATTCTTCTCGGGTCTGACTTAGCGGGATCAAAACCCAGACTTTGTAAAAATGATTTTGAAATTTTATATACACCTGATTTTTCGATATAAAAACGATACCAGTCTCCGGAAGCTAAAACGGAATTGTAGACCGCATTGGTTTTTTGAAAAGAAGATGTGCTGCTGTTTACTGAGGCTGAACTTGTTGTAGTGTAAGAAAATGATTTTATTTTTTTAAATACATTTCCTTCCTTTATTATAGGAGATAATGATAAGAAGGTCTGTTTTCTATCTCTTGATGTGGTCGTATTTAACGTTTCATTTGGTTTTTCGGGTATGCTTTCCTTTGATAAGTCGCCTAAGTCTGCAATTGATATTGATTCGTAAATAATGTTGCTAATTTGAACGGAATTGCTGTCTGAATAACCCGATTCATTCAGGTTTAGTAACAATATTATGCTTTTTTTAGTAGTGTCGTACCTAAAACTGTTTCCCGAAAAGTATGGTATTTTTATTTTTGAGTCACCAAAACCCATCTCCTTTTTATTTTGCCAATCTAATGTGAAGCTCCCATTTATCTGGGAAAATGAGATAAGAGGAATCAAAAAAAGATATAAGATTAGGGCTTGTTTCATCAGTTGGAAAAACGGTTTTAAATTAAAAATATTTTAGTAAGTAAAAATATAGTATTTCATGTTATAGTAAATAATAAAAAGTATATTTTTGCGTTCGTAACTATAGGTTATTTTCTGGTAAAAAACAGCTAAATAAAATTATTAGAACAGATGTTGCTAATTAAATGTTAATTATTATATTGCAGCACCTAAATTTATCACCTAAGAATGAGTATGAAAGTAAACAAAATTGTAGTCTTGCAATTAATGATGTCAATGGTATTGATGTTGGGCACGGCTAGTTGTAGCAAAAAATCGAGTTCCAGTCACGCTTCCAGAGCAACTGGTTGGGATGTAGATAGTCAGAATGGAACTGCTGCCAGAAATGCAGGAAAAAAACAACAGGCTGGTCCTGGTTTAGTTTTTGTTGAGGGAGGTACGTTTACTATGGGTAAAGTACAGGATGATGTTATGCATGATTGGAATAACACACCTACTCAACAACACGTTCAGTCATTCTATATGGATGAAACTGAAGTTACAAATGGTATGTACTTAGAGTACCTGGAGTGGTTAAAGAAAGTTTTTCCACCAACAGAAGAAAATTACAAAAATATTTATGAAGGTGCGTCTCCTGATACTTTAGTATGGAGAAATCGTTTAGGTTACAACGAAACGATGACTAATAACTATTTAAGACACCCATCTTACGCTAACTATCCTGTAGTAGGGGTAAACTGGATTCAGGCTGTTGAATTTAGTAAATGGAGAACTGACCGTGTAAACGAAGCCGTTTTAGAGAAAAACGGATACCTTAAAAAAGGGGCTAAAACACAAGATGTTACTGCTGAAAGTATCTTTAATACAGAAGCATATGTTGCTTCTCCAAGTACTACTTATGGTGGTAGCGAAGAACTTGTTTTGAAGAAAAATCCAAATGGAAGAAGACCAAAAGCAGGAAAAGACGGTGTAGTACCGGAAGAGAAAAATGTGTATGCACAACGTTCTTCAGGAATTATCCTGCCAGAATACAGACTTCCTACTGAAGCAGAATGGGAATATGCTGCTGCAGCTGATGTTGGACAAAGAGAATACAATATATATAAAGGACAAAAGAAATATCCTTGGTCCGGAGATTATACACGTTCAGCTAAACGTAAAAACAAAGGAGATCAATTGGCTAACTTTAAACAAGGAAACGGTGATTACGGTGGAATTGCAGGTTGGTCTGATGATGGTGCAGATATTACAAATTCTGTAAAAAGCTATGCTCCTAATGATTTTGGATTATACGATATGGCTGGAAACGTAGCTGAATGGGTTGCCGATGTTTACAGACCTATTATTGATAATGAAGCGAATGATTTCAACTACTTTAGAGGAAATCAATATGCTAAGAACAAAATTGGTAAAGATGGTAAAATTGAGATTATCACTAAAGATAATATTCAATACAAAACTTTAAGCAACGGTAAAAAAGTGGCTACAAACTTGCCAGGAGAAATTGCTCAGGTTCCAGTTGATGAAAATGAAACGTATTTGAGACAAAACTTTAGTACAAGTGACAATATCAACTATAGAGATGGTGATAAACAATCCTCTAAATATTTTGACTTTGGAGATTCAGAAGCAGGATCAAAAGCAGATCAGTCTATGTACAACTCTCCTAAGCATAATGTAACTACAGATAGTTTAGGTCAGATGGTTAGAAAATATGACAACTCTAGTAAGCGTACTACTTTAATCGATGATAATGTAAGAGTTTACAAAGGCGGTTCATGGAGAGACAGAGCATATTGGTTAGACCCGGCTCAAAGAAGATATTTCCCTCAGGATATGGCAACAGATTACATCGGATTTAGATGTGCAATGTCCAGAGTAGGTGCAAAAGCTGAAAAAAGAAAATCGCCTAGAAATTAAGTTTTAGAAATTTCAATAATAAAAAATCCAAATTCCAAAAGCTGAATATTTCAGTAAGGAATTTGGATTTTTTGTATTGTTTTTTTTCTATTTTTATGATCCATAAAATTGTTTATAAATGAACATTCAAGACATTCATAATTTATTTTTACAATGTAAATCGGTTTCAATTGATACCAGAAAAATTGAAGAGGATTCTCTGTTTTTTGCTATTAAAGGCGAAAATTTTGATGCCAATACATTTGCGGCAAAAGCTTTAGAATTAGGTGCTTTATATGTTATCGTCGATAATGCATCTTATGTTATTGATGAAAGGACTATTGTGGTCGACAACAGCTTACAAACATTGCAGGAACTGGCAAAATTTCATCGGACATATTTAAAATTACCCATTGTAGCCTTAACCGGAAGTAACGGAAAAACAACTACAAAAGAACTTATAAATGTTGTTTTGTCTAAAAAGTATAAAGCCAAAGCAACGGTAGGAAATTTAAATAACCATATTGGCGTTCCGTTAACATTGTTGTCTTTTACGAAAGAAACTGAGATTGGAATTGTTGAAATGGGGGCGAACCATAAGAAGGAAATTGAGTTTTTGTGTGAAATTGCACAACCTGATTACGGTTATATTACCAATTTTGGAAAGGCGCATCTGGAAGGTTTTGGAGGTGTTGAAGGAGTAATAGAAGGCAAAAGCGAGATGTATCAGTACCTTGCTAAAAACGATAAACTGGTTTTTGTAAATCTTGAAGATCCAATTCAGATTGAAAAATCTGTTGGAATTAAATCTTTCACTTTTGGAGTGAACAAGGATAGCTCAGATTTAAATATCAAAGAATTAAGTGCAAATCCTTTTGTTGCTATAGCGTATAATAATTTTGGTTTAAAATCGCATTTAATAGGACTTTATAATGCTAATAATATCAATGCAGCAGTTGCAATGGGCTATTATTTTAAAGTTGATGAAAGCGATATCAAAGCGGCGATAGAAAGTTATGTGCCGGAGAATAACAGGTCGCAATTATTGAGAAAAGGTACAAATCAGATTATTCTGGATGCTTACAATGCCAATCCGAGTAGTATGGCTGTTGCGATTAGTAATTTCCTGCAACTGGAAAATGACAACAAAATAATGATTTTAGGAGATATGTTTGAGTTGGGTGATGAAAGTCAGCAAGAACATAAAATAGTGGCAGATTCGTTGTTAAATCAGGATAAATCGATATGTTACTTAATAGGGAAATCATTTTATGAAAATAAAGTGGCCCGTGAAAATGTTCATTTTTTTGAGACTTTTGAGACTTTTGCGGCTTATTTGAAAACACTCCATTTTAATGAAAATACAATTCTCATTAAAGGTTCAAGAGGCATGGCTTTAGAGCGAACATTAGAATTTATTGATTGATAGAAAATTGAAAACAAAACAGGAAAGCCATTCGCGACAACGAATGGCTTTCCTGCTTTATTTAAATACTCATTAAGAACCCAATCAGGTTTTCTTTTTTATTCAGGCCCAGTTTCTTTCTTAGGCGGTATCTTGCCAGTTCGACACCCCCGGTTGAAATGTTCATAATCTCGGCTATTTCTTTGGTAGACATATTCATCAGTAAATAAGTAGAAAGATCGAGTTCCCGGGAAGATATCGTTGGATATTTTTCTTTTAATCGTTTAAGGAACTCAAAGTGTACATTTTTAATGTGTTTTTCTAAATCTTTCCAGCTTTTATCCGTGTTTACTTCTTTAACAATGCTTTTGTTTAATTTGTTGACCTGAAATTTAGTAGAGTCATCAAGTGCTTCAACGTCAATTTCTTTTAGTTTGTGAATGATTCCGTTTAGTATTTTGTTTTTCTTAACTACTTGTAGTGAATTATTAACCAGTTCTTTGTCTTTTGCGAGGATTTTGATTTGAAGTTTGTCATTTTTCAATTTTTCAATTTCTTTCTCAAGGTCAAATTGTTCTTGTCTTATTTTTGATTCTTTTTCAAGATAAAGTCTTCGTTGCTCGATAGTCTCGTAATATTTGTTTTTTCTGATTTTCATTTTTATCCTGCTTGAAATTAAAAAAACACCTATTATGATTAATGTGAAGTACAGCATATAAGCCAGAAAATGTCTGTACCAGGGTGGTGAAACGGTAAAAGAAAGTGTTGAAGGTTCAGATTGAATTCCGTAACTGTTTCGAACCTTTACGTTCATTTTATATTCTCCTTCCCGCAGGTTGGTATATTCTTTAATTGAAATCGTAGACCAGTTGCTCCATTTCTCATCAAAAGGTTCTAATTGATAGGAGAACTGAACATTCTCCAGATTTTCATAAGTGGGAGATGAAAACGTAAATCGCACATGATTTGACGAATAGGGAATTCGGACATTTTCTATTTTATTTTGATTATTTCCTAAAACGATGGTGTCACCCGGAAATGAAAAACTTCTAATGAAGGCCTTTGGTTTTGTAACAAAATTGTTCAGTAATTTTGAATCGTAATGCGCCAGGCCATCCGTTAAGCCAATAAAAATGTTTTTTGAATCTATCGTATTTACAGATAAATAATTGCTTACCAGATTGCCTGTTAAGTTTGAAAATGGGGCAACAATATTTTTGTATTGATTATTTTGTTTCATTAATACCCCAAGAGATTCATCAAATGTATACCACAAGTTCGATTGTGAATCTTCGCTTAAAGCATTTATGACCGGAATATTTTTGAATAATGCCGACAGGTTCTTGTCTTCATAAAACAAATCCTGTTCTTTAGAGAATTTGTAAAAGTGATTATTAGTTTGGAAATAGATCTTTCCACCAATTTTTTGAAGGCTGCCAATGTTCTTGTAAAAAGGAGATAGCTGATCTATTTTTTTGATTATGGAAAATCTTGTCAAATCAGTACTAAGTTGCATTCGGTATATTGATTCGTCTTTTTTAAGCCATAAGTAGGATTCATCCAGCTCAAAGCTATTGGATGATTTGTCGAAGCCTGAAATTTGATTTTTGAATATTAGCCCATTAGCCGTTTTTTGAAATACAGCAAATCCATCGTAATTAGAGCCAATAAAAAAGCCAGGATGGTTGGGTATATTTTTGAATCCAAAATACCCTTTAGAATCTATAGTGTGGGTTACTCTTCCTCCCTGAATGGCTAATGCTCCTCTGTTATTAGAGCAAATTAGTTGATTGTCAATTACCTGAACATTCCATGATTGCGCAGTAGTTCCTTCGACAAGTTTAAAAACATCTTCCTTAAAACTATTGTTCCAGGCGTGATAAAAAACACCTTGATTTGTAGCAACATACAGGTTTCCCTGGTGAATTACAGAAGCATATACCGTACTAATGTCATAGCTAAATCCAAAATAGGTAAATGGTGAACTTTCATTTAAAAACGCTATACCGTTGTCCAGTCCAAGCCATAGGTTGTTTTTGTTGTCTATAAAAGAGGTTAAAACAGTATTATTTTGCAATCCTTTTTTTCGATTTACATGCTGGATTATTTTGCCATTAAAATCGCAAATAATAATGCCGTCTAATACGGAATTTAAAACAATAAAGTTTTTGTTGATCGTGACGCCTCCTAATGAGTTATTTTTTTTGACAAAATCATTAGCTTCTGATTTCCAGGGTGTGATACTGTTGTTTTCATAAATGAACAACCCTTTTTCTAAGGTAATTATTAGCATCTTATCTTTCGATAGGGTATACATGCCCCAGATTTCGGTATTGTTTAAGGTAGTGGTATTGGCTAAAGGGATTAATTTCTCATCGCGATATTCTAAAATACCTTTTTCGATATCCTGAAAATAAAGTTTGTTGTTAACCTGAAATGAAAATTGAAATCTTTTAGGTGCTTTTAATATAGAGAGTTTCCCGTTTTTTAAAATGTAAGCCCGCGCGAAAGACTGAAAAATAGTCTGATTGTTTAAGGAATGAATTTTCCAGATAAAGTCAATTATTTTGATTTTGTTTTTGTCTACTTTTTTAGCTAATGATGTGTATTCGAGCCTTCCTTTATTATTTGGTTTGAAATAGCCGAATTCGTTATATCCTCCAACAAAAATTTTCCCTGAATCATCAATTTTAAGACAGCGTACTGAAGTTAGGTTGGGTAACGGATATTTTCTCCAGGACGATCCGTCAAATTGTAAAAGGCCGTTATTATTTGCAAAATATAAGTTTCCATTTTTATCCTGACCAATATTCCAGTTTTGAGTACCTCCTTTGTATTCGTTTCGTTTGTAATTTCTTACGTCCGGAAGCCCTATGTTTTTAACTTGTCCGAAAAATGTAATTGTGAATAATGTAAAAAAAGTAATAATAAAATATGATTTTATCAATTTCATAATTTTTTTAATTTTTACTGGTTAAGTGTTTGTTTTGTAGTGGTTTATGGCGTTTTTGTCTCTACTATCACGATGTAGAAGACTGTATTTTTTATAAAAATAAACAATCTAAGGCAAGTGTAGTGTTTATTTCTGTAATTAACATTTTCATAACATCTAAAAATTAATTTTTAATTTATTGTAAATCATATGTTTATGTTAAAAATGATGTGTTTTTGTAATGTATTAAAATTTGGTTTGATGTGTTTTTGTAGTGAAAATTAGTTGCTAATAGTAAAAAATTAACATTATTATTGCATCAAATTACTAATTAATTAACCAAAATTTTTAGAAAAATGAAATTAACAAAATTACTTATTTTTTGTATTTCGTCTTTGTTATTCTCGGTTATAGCTGTGGCACAGGATGTCACTGTAAACGGAGTTATAAATGATGAAAGTGGAATGCCTGTTCCGGGTGCTACTATTTTAATAAAAGGTACAACGAAGGCAACGGCATCTGATTTTGATGGAAAATTCCAAATTCAAGTACCTTCAAACGGTGTATTAACCGTTACTTTTATCGGGTATTCTCCAATTAATGAATCTGTAAACGGAAGAACAAAAATTACAATTCAATTAAAACCTGAATCACAATCATTAAATGAGGTTGTAGTAGTAGGATATGGTACTCAAAAGAAATCAGTTGTTACAGGGGCAATCTCCAGTGTAAAAGCAGCTGACCTTGAAAAAGTTCCTAATGGAAGAGTCGAACAATCATTACAAGGAAGGGTAGCCGGGGTATCTGTAGCTGCTGTTTCCGGACAACCTGGTGAAAAATCGAAGGTTCGTATTAGAGGTATAACTACTTTTAGAGAAGGAGGAAATGATCCTCTATGGGTTGTTGATGGTGTTGCAATAGATGCAAACGCAGTTGGTTTTATCAATCAAAGTGATATTGAATCTATCGAAGTTCTTAAAGATGCTGCTTCTGCTGCAATTTATGGTACTCGTGCAGCAACAGGGGTTATCCTTGTAACCACTAAAAAAGGAAAATCAGGGAAAATTTCAGTAAGTTATAATGGTTTTGCAGGTATTTCGGGTCCGGCTAAAAAGTTGGACATGCTGAATGCTTCACAGTATGCAAAAATAATGAACGATAAGTCTATAGCAGACGGTGGCGGTATTAAATATGCCAATCCGGCTTCTTTTGGTAAAGGTACAGACTGGCAGGATGCCATCTTTAATGATTCAGCTTTTAGATACACGCACGAATTAAGTTTTAGTGGTGGTGGCGAAAAATCTACTTTTTATGTTTCTTTTGGAATACAAGATCAGGAAGGTATTGTTGCGACAGATATTTCGGAGTATACAAAGAAAAATTTCCGTTTAAATTCAACACATAAAATTTCGGATTACTTTACGTTTGGTCAGACTTTTGGGTACACTCACCAAAAAACTAAAGGTATTGGAAATACAAACAGCGAATTTGGAGGACCTTTAAGTTCTGCAATTAACTTAGATCCTCTTACTCCATTAGTGGTTACGGATCCTGCAGTTGCCGGAACTGGTTTTTATACCAACCCAAATGCTGTTAGAGATGCAAACGGAAATCTTTACGGAATTTCTTCTTTGGTACAACAAGAGATGACAAATCCTCTGGCATATACACAAACAAGACTGGGAGGTTATGACTGGTCAGATGATTTTGTTGGAAATGCTTATTTAGAAGCAAACATTACAAGTCATTTAAAATTCAGAACTACACTTGGTGGTAAAATATCATATTGGGGGAAACAAGGGTTTACACCTACTTTTTTCCTAAATCCAAATATGAAAGAAGATCGTAATAACTACAGTCAGGATAATAATAAATCATTGGCCTGGACTCTTGAAAACATTTTAACCTATTCTAATAAATTCGGAAATCATACTGTAAACGTTTTGGCAGGACAGGGAGCTTACGTTGAAAACATTGGTGGTACTATCGGAGTGACTATGTATGGTTTACCCATTACAAGCTACAAAGATGCCTCTTTTAACTTTGACATTCCTCAGACTGACCGTGTAAACAGAGCAAGTGATCTTACAGAACATAAATTAGCTTCTTTGTTTTTACGTGCAAATTATGATTATTTAGAAAAATATCTTTTCACAGGGATCATTCGCCGTGATGGATCGACTCGTTTTGGTGAAAATAAAAAATTCGGGGTTTTCCCTTCATTCTCTTTAGGATGGGTTCTTTCAAAAGAGGGATTCTGGAAAGAAAACAATGTAGTTAACACTTTAAAACTACGTGGAGGTTATGGAGTTGTAGGTAATGATAATATCGATGATTTCAAATACAGAGCTTTAGTTGTTGGAGGTTATAACTATTCTGTTGGGAATACAGGGGCAATTACAACGGGTTATGGAAACTCTACTTTGCCTAACGCAGATTTAGGATGGGAAGAAACATCACAAACTACTGTAGGTCTTGACGCAAAACTGTTTAATGATTTTACGCTTGTTTTAGATTATTACAAAAAGACTACCAAAGGAATTTTAAGAAACGTTGTTATCCCAGGATATGTGGGAGTTGTTGATGCACCTTCTGCGAATATTGCGGATATGAACAACAGTGGTTTTGAAGTTGAATTGGGTTACAAGAAAAGACTTGGAGACTTTAACTTAGGTGTAAATGCAAATGTTGCTTATTTAAAAAATGAGATTACTTATGTAGGATCATCTACAAATTACATTGTTGGAGATGCTACTTTCCAGTCTATGGGACCGGTAACCAGAACACAGGTTGGTCACTCATTCAACGAGTTTTATGGTTTTAAAACGGCAGGGATTTTTCAAAATGATGCTGAAGTTGCTGCCTACAAAAATGCGGCAGGAGGTTTAATCCAGCCAAATGCTAAACCAGGGGATTTCCGTTGGACAGATACCAATGGTGATGGTAAAATTACAGATGATGATAAACAATTTTTAGGAACGAACATCCCTAAATATACTTTTGGTCTTACTGTAAATTTAGATTATAAAGGCTTTGATTTCATGGCATTTACTCAGGGATCAGCAGGAAGTAAAATTTTCCAGGGTCTAAGAAGACTTGATATTTTGAATGCCAACTATCAAACAAGTGCATTAGGTCACTGGTCCGGAGAAGGAACTTCAAACGATTATCCTAGATTAACGAACAATGATCCAAATAAAAACTTCACTAATATGTCTGATTTTTATCTGGAAAACGGAAATTATTTACGTCTTAAGATTGTTCAGCTTGGATACACACTTCCAACTAACCTATCCTCTAAAATTGGTTCAGATAAAATTCGTTTTTACGTAACAGGAGAAAACTTAATCACATTTACCAAATATACGGGGTATGATCCGGAAATTGGAGGTCAGGTTTATGGTGTAGATAAAGGAGTTTATCCACAAGCGAGATCTATTCTGTTAGGAGCTAACGTTCAATTTTAATAATTAAAGAATTATGAAAACTATAAAATTTAAATATATATACATTGCCGTGGCAATGGCTTTTCTGGGATCTTGCTCTGAAGATTTTGTAACAATTGATCCGCAGGGAAAATTTGATACAAGTACTTACTTTTCTAACGAACAACAATGTTATGCTGCCTTAATGGGAGTTTACGATCCGATTAGAAAAAATACAGGCGGATTCGAAAATCTGGTAGCCATGCTAAATGCAGGATCAGACGATTTCTATGCTGGTGGTGGAAGTTCTACTGATGGAACCGGTATTCAGAATTTCTCTACTCACTCCCTTACTTCAATCAGTATTCCGGGAAGTTACTGGAACGATCATTATCAAGGTGTTTCGAGAGCAAATATCTTATTGGATAAACTTCCGGCAGCTACTATGGATAATACGGTAAGAGCCAGATTTGCCGCAGAAGCGAAAGCATTGCGTGCACTGTACTATTTTAATTTGGTACGATTGTTTAAGAATATTCCATTGGTTTTGGTGCCTTTAACAACTCAGACTATTTATAACCCGGAGCAGGTTGCACCAGAGGTAGTGTATGCGCAAATAGAAAAAGATCTATTAGAAGCTATTGCTGCTTTACCTAATACTGTTGTTCCGGACACTGAAGCCGGAAGACTTAATAAAGGAGCAGCTCAGGCGATATTAGGAAAAGTATATTTGTTTGAAGGTAAAAAACCTGAAGCAGCTGCTGTTTTGGCTCAAGTGAATGGTACACCGGGACAAACCAATCAATATGGAAATAAATTGCTAAGTAAGTTTAGTGATTTATGGGTGACTTCAAATAAGTTTAATGCAGAGTCCTTATTAGAAGTATCTCATACCAGTGCAGGTAATTCTGACTGGACATTTTGGGGAACTGGTAAAGATGAAGGAAACACTTTAAATATTATGGTTGGGCCAAGAGGGTACTCAAGACCTACTGGTTCTACTGCACCGGATCTTCCTTCTGGATGGGCTTTCAATGTTGCCACTCAAAAATTATATGATGTAATGAAAACGGATCCAAGATTTGGAGCTACTATTCTTGATTTGAAAGCTTTAAAAGCAGCAGGAAAAGCAGATTACATTCCGGCTTATCAGGATACAGGTTATTTCTTAAATAAATACCTTCCAAGACAATCAGATGTTCGTACAGGTGGAGGTAATGCAGAGTTGAACTACAAGCAAAATTCATATATCATCAGACTTGCTGATACTTATTTAATGGAGGCAGAAGCTTTAGGATCAGGAGCCAGAGCACAAGCATTACTTGATGCGGTTAGAGATAGAGCTGGTTTGCCTTCTGTACCGGTAACATTAGCCGCTATTAAAAGCGAGAGAAGAATGGAGTTAGCTGGTGAAGGTCATAGATTTTTTGATTTAGTAAGATGGGGAGATGCAGCAGCAGCTTTATCTGACAGAGGTTTTGATGCGGGTACAGATGAGATTTTCCCAATACCTTACACTGAGCTTAATGGTACTAAATTGAAACAAAATCCTAACTATCAATAGTAGAAATTAAAAACTAAATAGAGTGTATGCCTAATGCTGTTATTAGTATTAGGCACACTAAATAAGAGATAGTTTCTTAATAGTTCAGCTGGTATTGTTAATGTACATTATTAGACAACCTGATAACGGGATGAATCAAGCGGTACAGTTTTACTAAAATAAATTCTCAGGAAGATTTCCTTCGCAGGTTTTATTAAAAAGATGTTCTGCATCAATATGTAATCTGGAATCAGGAATCAAAATGAGAGAAAATAAAGTTTAAGTTAAGTTTAAGTTTGGTTGTAAATAGCCCATAATCATTATGAGTATGGGCTATTTTTTAAATCCTTAAGCTGCCGAAAGTTTTTAGTGAAGAAGAGTTCACCAAAAAACTTCAATTTGGAATTTAAAAAATAAGGAAAGAATGAAAAAAAATAGTTTAAAAGCTCTTTGTTTTTTGTTTTCGTTAGGGGCTTTTGCCCAACAACCAAAAACAAAAAAAGAATTTACAACCACCGGAAAAAAGATAACCGTTTATACCACAGCTGAAAATTCAAATTTAAGATTAACATCTACAGATAACTTATCCTTTACAGCTGCCAAACAACCTTTGGAAACAGAGACTTCTGTTTTTGTAGAACCCTCTAAAAAGTTTCAAACCTTTATGGGAATTGGAGGAGCTATTACTGATGCGAGTGCCGAAATATTTGCTAAACTTTCAAAAGAAAAACAAACAGAATTCTTAAATGCCTACTATGATAAACAAAAGGGAATAGGCTATTCATTGCTAAGAACCACGATACAAAGTTCTGATTTTAGCAGTGGAAGCTATTCTTATATCAAAGAAGGAGATAAAGATTTAAAAACCTTTTCTATTGATCATGACAGGCAATATCGAATTCCGTTGATAAAGCAGGCGATAAAAACAGCAGGAGGAAAATTAACCACCTATGTGGCTCCATGGTCACCAAATGCTTTTATGAAAAGCAATAAAGATGTACTAAAAGGAGGAACATTATTACCGGAATATTATCAAACCTGGGCAAATTTCTATGCCAGGTTTATAAAAGAATATGAAAAAGAAGGTATTCCAATTTGGGGAACATCAACCCAAAATGAACCAATGGCTGTTCAAACTTGGGAATCCTGTATTTATACTGCCGAAGCAGAAAGAGATTTTATTAAAAATTTCCTTGGGCCAACCTTGAAAAAAGAAAAATTGGGAGATGTAAAAATCATTGCCTGGGATCACAATCGTGATTTAATGAATTACAGGGCTAATGTAATTTACTCTGATCCGGAAGCTTCAAAATATGTTTGGGGAATGGGATTTCACTGGTATGAAAACTGGTCTGGCGGAGATTCAATGTTTGATAATGTTGCAAAAGTAAACGAAGCATATCCGGATAAAAAACTTTTGTTTACAGAAGGTTGTGTAGAGAAGTTTGATGCTGCCAAATATCAGTTCTGGGGCAACGGTGAAAGATACGGAATCTCTATGATTAATGATTTTAATAATGGAACTGCCGGCTGGACGGACTGGAATATTCTTTTAGATCAAAACGGAGGACCTAACCATGTTGGGAATTTTTGTTTTGCACCAATTCATGCTGATACTACCACCGGGCAATTAATTTACACGCCATCGTATTATTATATCGGGCATTTTTCAAAATTCATTCGCTTAAATGCAGTACGGGTTAGTTCTGCGGTAAGCAGAAGCGGTCTGTTAAGTACTTCATTTTTAAATACAGATGGTACTATGGCAACGATCGTTATGAATAAAACGGATAAAGAAATGACTTATAATTTGATTATAGCAGCAGAAAAAACAATAGTCAAAATTCCTGCACATGCTATTCAGACACTTGTTTATTAATATTTTTTGAGTTAATACGAGGGTTGATTTGAATCATCCAATTCAACCCTCAACTTTTTGATTTAAAATAAAATGTTTTTTGAAGTAACAATGAAAACCATAAATAGAATCTTATTCGTATCAATATTAATCTTGCAGGTGAGTTGTTTACCATCAAAAACTGCAAATGGCAGTGCTGTTTCTGCATCCAAAACAAATAAAAAAATTACGGTTTTTACTACGGCCGAAAATACTAATTTAAGATTGTCTTCATCAGATAATCTTATTTCAGAACCTTCTTCACAACAAAAAGAATCAACAGTTGCTATTACTATAGATACTGAAAAAACAGATCAGACTTTTTTAGGAATTGGAGGAGCAATTACAGATGCCAGTGCTGAAGTTTTTGCCAAATTATCGCCTAAAAAACAACAAGAATTCCTAACAGCTTATTATGATAAGAACAAAGGAATTGGCTATTCTCTGGCCAGAACCAATATTCACAGCTGTGATTTTAGCAGCAAAAGCTATACTTATGTTACAGAAGGTGATAAAGATCTAAAAACCTTCAATATTGATCATGATAGAAAATATCGGATTCCATTAATCAAAAAAGCAATTGAAACAGCCGGCGGGAAATTAACCTTATTTGTTAGCCCATGGAGTCCCCCAGCTTTTATGAAAGACAATAATGATATTTTGCATGGCGGCGTTTTATTGCCTGAATTTGCGCAATCCTGGGCCAATTATTACGTCAAATTTATAAAAGAATACGAAAAAGAAGGAATTCCGGTGTGGGGATTAACAATTCAAAACGAACCAATGGCAAAACAACGTTGGGAATCCTGTATTTATACTCCGGAAGCCGAAAGGGATTTCCTGAAAAATTTTCTGGGCCCCACTTTAGAAAAAGAAGGACTTAGTGCTAAAAACGTAATCATCTGGGATCACAATCGCGGAGATATGCTAACCAAAAGGGCCCATCTTGTGTTTTCAGATCCTGAAGTTTCAAAATATGCCTGGGGAATTGGATTTCACTGGTATGAAACCTGGAACGGAGGTACTCCCAAATTTGAATCTGTAGAAGAAGTACACAAAGCGTTTCCAAACAAAAACTTACTTTTTACAGAAGGCTGTATCGAAAAATTTGATGCTTCTAAATTTCAGTTTTGGGGAAATGCAGAACGATACGGACTTAACATGATCAACGATTTTAATAACGGAACTGTTGGCTGGACAGACTGGAACATTTTACTTGATCAAAACGGAGGCCCCAATCATGTTGGAAACTTTTGTTTTGCACCCCTCCATGCTAATACCACAAAAGATGAATTAATCTATACACCAATGTATTATTATATAGGTCATTTCTCAAAATTCATTCGTCCCGGCGCAAAAAGAATAATCCAAACTATAACCGATAAAAGCTTAATAAGCACCTCTTTTAAAAACGCTGATGGCAAAGTAATTACTGTTGTCATGAACCAATCCGATAAAGAGATTGTTTACACCCTGATAAACCACGATTTGCAAAATACTATAACGATCCCGGCGCATGCTATGCAAACAATTGTATACTAAGTGCCGGACTAAAAAACAAATAGAATGAAATTTAATTTAAAAAACACCATACAGGTATTGTTCTTTACCTTAATGGTATTTGCTCAGGTCAAATGTTCATCTTCAAATGATGCTGCTGATCCCGGACCGCCTCCTACCGCTCCGGAACTTATAAATGATGTTGATTTTTGGCTCACAAAAGGAGATCAAAGTGTTTTATTGGCAAAACAAACCGGAATTTTAGGATTTGGTACAATAAGCAATACTTATGCAAATATTGAGGTAAATGCCTCTCAGAAATATCAAACCATCGATGGCTTTGGATATACCCTAACCGGAGGAAGTGTCGATGTTATAAATCAGTTAAATGCGTCAAAAAGAAGCGCATTGTTACAGGAATTATTTGGTTCTGCCCAAAATTCAATAGGAGTAAGTTATATCAGGATCAGCATTGGTGCTTCAGATTTAAGTGCTGAAACGTACACTTATAATGACCTTACAGCAGGAGAAACAGACTTGAATCTGGCTAAATTTAGTTTAGAAAAAGACAAAAACCTAATTGCTGTTTTAAAAGAAATCCTCGCAATTAATCCTAAAATTTTAGTTCTGGCTACCCCCTGGACAGCGCCACTTTGGATGAAAGACAAAAACAGCTTTGCCGGAGGAAAACTCAACACCCAATATTATGATGTTTATGCTAAATATTTTGTAAAATACATTCAGCAAATGAAAGCAGAAGGTATTACTATTGACGCTGTAACACCTCAAAACGAACCTTTACATGACGGAAATAATCCAAGTATGTATATGTCTGCTGCAGAACAAACGAACTTTATTAAAAATAATTTAGGACCGGCATTCAAAACCGCAAATATTACCACCAAAATTATTGCGTACGATCATAACTGTGATAATACTAATTATCCTAAAGAAATTTTAGCCGATGCCCTTGCATTCTCTTTTGTAGACGGATCAGCGTTTCATTTATATGCCGGAAACATCAGTGCACTGTCAGATGTCTATAATGCTTACCCGGGCAAAAATATTTATTTCACAGAGCAATGGACTTCTTCAACAGGCGATTTTGGAGGAGATTTAAAATGGCACCTTAAAAATGTTATCATTGGTTCCATGAGAAATTACAGTAAGAATGCATTAGAATGGAATTTAGCAAATAACGCCTCTTTTCAGCCTCATACCGAAGGTGGTTGTACGACTTGTAAAGGAGCCATAACCATAACTTCAAACGACAATTTTCAGCGTAATGTAGCGTATTATATCATTGCCCATGCCTCAAAATTTGTTCCGGCAGGCTCTGTCAGAATTGGAAGTAATAATAGCGGGAATTTACAGAATGTTGCCTTTTTAACACCATCTGGTTCCAAAGTTTTAATTGTCGAAAATGATGGGGCTACAAGCGAAACTTTCAATATTAAATTCAATGGAAAATGGATCGCAACGACTCTGGATGCCGGAGCTGTTGGAACTTATACATGGAAATAAAACAGAATACAAAATAAATTATTTTTCAGATGAAAAACATACTTATAACATTACAGCTTTTAGTTTCGATTGCTTCTTTCGGACAAGGGTTTTTACATAGAGACGGACAAAAAATAGTAGACGGTAACGGAAAAAATATACTATTAAGAGGTCTTGGTGTTGGAGGCTGGATGGTACAGGAAGGATATATGATGCAAACACAACCATTTGCAAGTCCGCAATATATCATCAGACAAAAAATTCAGGAAGTTGCAGGCGAACAGGGAACAAAAGAATTTTATGCAGCTTATAAAGCAAACGGAATCACTAAACGCGATGTCGATTCGCTTGCGGCCTGGGGGTTTAACTCTATTCGTTTGCCTATGCATTACAACTTATATACACCATCAATTCAGGAAGAAAAAAATGGTGAAATTACCTGGATAGAAGAAGGGTTTACGATGACCGATAATTTGCTGAAATGGTGTGCCGAAAACAAAATGTACCTGATTTTAGATTTACATGCAACACCTGGCGGACAAGGGAATGATGCGGCAATTTCGGATTACGACACCACAAAACCATCACTTTGGGAGAGCGAAGCCAATCAGAAAAAAATGATTGCCTTGTGGAAAAAACTGGCTTCCCGCTACAGAGATAATCCCTGGATTGGAGCTTATGACATCATCAACGAACCCAATTGGAACTTTACAGGAACGAATAAAAATGGTTGCGACGAGAATTCAAACGGGCCTTTAAGAGATTTAATGGTGAAGGTTACAAAAGCAATTCGAGAAGTCGACACCAACCATTTAATTTTTATTGAAGGGAACTGCTGGGGGAACAACTACAACGGAATTTTTCCTTTATGGGATGAAAATATGGCATTGAGTTTTCATAAATACTGGAACTACAATACCAAAGAATCAATTCAGAAAATGTTGGATTACAGAAGCCAATATAATGTGCCAATTTGGTTAGGAGAAAGTGGCGAAAACTCTAATGTCTGGTTTAAAGATGCATTGACGCTAATGGAAACCAACAATATTGGATGGGCTTTTTGGCCAATGAAAAAAATTGAAAACATTGCCGGTGTAACATCAGTAACTAAAATTCCCGAATATGATGTTTTATTAAAATACTGGAAAGACGGAGGTCAAAAACCATCAGCTGATTTCTCGAAAAAAACGTTAATGAAAATGGCTGATAATTACAAAATGGAAAACCTAACCGTTAAACCGGATGTTGTCGACGCCATGTTCAGACAAGTGCAGACAAACGATACAAAACCCTATAAAAAACATTTAATTCCCGGTAGAATTGCCGCAACGCAATATGATTTAGGAACAAATGGATATGCCTACTCAGATAAGGATTTTGTAAACTACAGAGTAGAAACAGGAAAGTTTGACGAATGGAATAAAGGAAATACGATGCGTAATGACGGAGTTGATATCCTGCCTTGTAAAGATGCAGGTTCAAACGGCTATCAGGTTTCCTTCATTGAAGACGGAGAATGGCTGCAATTTACCACGCAGGTTAAAAAACAAGGCAAATACAACGTAACCATTCGATATTCAAGTGAAAACTTAGAGGGGAAATTATATCTGGAAAAAGAAAACGGAAAAAAATCAGAAACAATTACACTTCCTGTAACCGGAGGAAATGAAAAATGGAAAACCATTATTTTATCCGGTGTAGAATTAAATACGGGAACAAATAAAATTAAGGTGGTTTTTGAAAAAGGAGGATTCAATCTAAATTATTTGGATTTTTCAGAAGGTAAAAAAGGAAACTCTAAAAAATAGACAAAAATTAGTATGGGTTTCATGTAAAATTTGGAAAGAAAAAATGACACTAAAAAGTTATGACAAGTTTGATATTAATCATTATGGAATATTTAATTAACATTTTTTTTAAAGTTAACGTTCTTCTTTAAGGCTAATGAATTGGTAGCTTTACCGAATTAAAATTATTTAACATGAAAAAAATAAATGTACTTTTTTTAGCCGTAATCCTGCTTTTTGGCTGTACCTCATTTTATGGTCAGAATCTAAAAATTATGACCTATAATATTCGTCTGGACGTAGCTTCTGACGGAGAAAATGCATGGCCAAACCGGAAGGATTATTTTGCTTCGCAAATTCAATTTTACAGTCCGGATATTTTTGGGGTCCAGGAAGCAACGCCAAACCAGGTTACTGATATTGCTTCGGCTTTGCCCAATTACAACAAATTTGGAATAGGCAGGGAAGAAGAAGGAAAAGGAGAAGCCTGTACGGTTTATTATAAAAAAGACCGCTTTCAGGTACAGGAATCAAACACGTTCTGGCTTTCAGAAACACCAGATAAGGTATCAAGAGGCTGGGATGCAGCCTGCAACAGAGTTTGTACGTATGGACTCTTTAAAGATTTAAAAACAAAAAAGATATTTTGGGTTTTTAACTTACATCTCGATCACATGGGAGAAGTTGCAAGAGTAAAAGGAGTAGAGTTGGTGCTTTCGAAAATAGCAGCATTAAACACAAAAAAGTATCCTGTTTTTTTAATGGGAGATTTTAATTCAGAACCTGAAACCAAACAAATTGTAACTATTAAAAAAGTAATGGATGATACTAAAGATGTCTCGATAGAAAAGCCTTTTGGGCCCTCAGGAACATTCAACGATTTCAAGCACAATGAACCAGTGACATTATTGCTGGATTATATTTTTATCTCTAAAAATAGCGGATTAAAAATTCAAAAACATGCAGTGTTAAGTGATTCTAAAGATTTAAAATATCCATCGGATCATTTACCTGTTCTAATAGAAATAGATTAAAAATGAAAAACATCAACAAAAAACTTCAAATTTTACTTTTGCTGCCACTTATTGCAGTTCAGATAAAGTGCGGAACTTCAAAAAATCCAGCAGGTACTTCAAACAAAGCAGAAGCCTGGATAACAACAACAGATGAGTCTTTAAAACTTCAAAAGCAAAACGATTTGGTTTTCAATACAGAAACCAATTCCAATCCGACTATTGAAGTAAATCCTTCTCAGAAATTTCAAACCATCGAAGGTTTCGGATTTTCTTTGACAGGAGGAAGTGCTCAGGCAATCCTAAAACTGGATCAAGCAAAAAAAGAAGCATTGCTTCAGGAATTGTTTTCCAGAAAAAATGATGCAATCGGGTTGAGTTATCTTCGTATTAGTATTGGGGCCTCTGACTTGAATGAAGTAGTTTTTTCGTATGATGATTTGCCGGAAGGCCAGACCGATTTAAAACTGGAAAAATTTAATCTGGGACCTGATCTAAAAGATGTAGTACCACTTTTAAAAGAAATTCTAGCAATAAATCCAAACATAAAAATTATGGGTTCTCCATGGTCACCACCTGTTTGGATGAAAGACAACGGAAGCTCAAAAGGGGGAAGTTTACAACCTAAATACTATCAGGTTTATGCAGCGTATTTTGTAAAATATATTCAGGCAATGAAAGCCCAGGGAATTATTATAGATGCTGTTACGCCTCAAAATGAACCGTTGCATCCCGGAAATAACCCAAGTTTATTAATGCTTGCAGAACAGCAGGCCGATTTTATCGGAAATCATTTAGGTCCCGCTTTCGCGAAAGCTAATATCAAAACCAAAATTGTGGTTTACGATCACAATTGCAACAAACCGGAATATCCTTTGACGATTTTAAAAGATGCAAAAGCGAATCCTTTTGTTGCCGGTTCAGCATTTCACTTGTATGAAGGAGACATAAGCGCTTTGTCTACAGTTCACGATGCTTTTCCAAAGAAAGATTTATATTTTACAGAACAATATACAGGATCAAAAAGTAGTTTTGAATCTGATTTGAAATGGAGTGTGAAAAATGTTGTCATTGGCTCTATGCGTAACTGGAGTGTAAACGCACTTTCGTGGGGATTGGCGAATGATGAATTCTATAAACCTTTTACACCAGGCGGATGTTCTACCTGCAAAGGGGCATTAATGATTGATCAGGCCCAGAATATAAAAAGAGAAGTTGGGTATTATATTATTGGTCATGCCTCTAAATTTGTTCCTGAGGGATCGGTTAGAATTGGCAGCAATATTAGTGGTAATTTATATAATGTAGCTTTCAAAACTCCGTCAGGGCAAATTGTTTTACTGGTAGAAAATGACGGAACCACAACAGCATCATTCAATATAAAATACAATCAAAAACAAATTTCAACTACTTTAAACGCTGGGGCGGTGGCAACTTACGTTTGGTAATCAAAATTAAATACCGGAATCGCATTATAAACTGAACTCAGGAATGACGATTCTCTATTCATTAAAAAAGAAATATTATCTGCGTATGAAAAAAATAACCACATTTACCTTGTTGATGGTGTCCTTCTTTGCGGCTGCCCAACAAGAAACAATCGATCAGAAAGTAAATGCTTTATTGAAAAAAATGACGATTGAAGAAAAAATAGGTCAGCTTAATCAGTATACAGGAGACAATTCTGCAACAGGACCTATTACGATAAACCCAAACAAGCAAGCCGAAATAAAAGCAGGAATTGTAGGTTCAATGCTAAATATCATCGGAACAAAATATACCAGACAATATCAGGAACTGGCAATGCAGTCCCGTCTTAAAATTCCGTTGTTATTTGGCCAGGACGTCATTCATGGTTACAAAACAACCTTTCCAATTCCGTTAGCCGAGGCTGCGAGCTGGGATTTAGCGGCAATCGAGCTGGCAGCCAGAGTTGCTGCTACAGAAGCTTCTGCAAGCGGAATTCACTGGACTTTTGCACCAATGGTTGATATTGGCCGTGACCCGCGTTGGGGAAGAGTTATGGAGGGGGCCGGAGAAGATACGTATCTGGGATCTAAAATTGCTTATGCCAGAGTAAAAGGTTTTCAGGGCAATAAACTAGGCGATTTAAACTCCGTTATGGCTTGCGTTAAACACTTTGCAGCGTATGGTGCAGCGGTTGGCGGAAGAGATTATAATTCTGTAGACATGAGCGAAAGAATGTTGTGGGAAACGTATTTACCACCCTTCAAAGCAGCTCTTGATGCAGGAGCAGCTACTTTTATGAATTCATTTAATGATTTAAACGGAATTCCTGCAACGGCAAATGCACATTTGCAACGTGATATCTTAAAAGGAAAATGGAACTTTCAGGGTTTTGTAGTTTCAGACTGGGGATCGATTGGAGAAATGGTAGCACACGGATATTCAAAAGACCTTAAAGCTGCCGCACTTTCTGCCATTACTGCCGGAAGTGATATGGATATGGAAAGTAATGCCTACAGATATCATTTAGCCGAATTGGTTAAAGAAGGAAAAGTACCTGTTGATTTGATTGATGATGCGGTGAAACGCATTTTACGCAAGAAATTTGAATTGGGTTTATTTGATGATCCGTATCGATATTCAGATCAAAAAAGAGCCGATAAAGCTTTGAATGATCCTGAAAATAGAAAAGCGGCCCTTGATGTAGCGCAAAAAAGTATCGTTTTATTAAAGAATGAAAAGGAGACTTTACCATTGTCTAAAAACCTGAAAACGATTGCTTTTATTGGACCAATGGTAAAAGAATACAAAGAAAACATGGGCTTTTGGTCTGTAGAATTACCGGAGGTGGATTATAATAAATGGATCGTTTCGCAATGGGATGGTTTGCAAAATAAAGTAGGCAAAAACACCAAATTGCTTTATGCTAAAGGGTGTGATGTTGACGGAAATAACAAAGATGGTTTTGCAGAAGCTGTGGCAGCTGCACAACAAGCCGATGTTGTGATTTTAAGTATCGGTGAAAGACGAGACATGAGCGGTGAAGCAAAAAGCCGAAGCGATCTTCATTTACCCGGAGTTCAGGAAGATTTAGTAAAGGCAATTCAGGCAACAGGAAAACCGGTTGTGGTTTTGGTAAATGCAGGAAGGCCGCTTATTTTTAACTGGACGGCTGATAACGTTCCGGCGATTGTTTATACCTGGTGGTTAGGTACAGAAGCAGGAAATGCAATCGCCAATGTTTTATTTGGAGATTACAATCCATCCGGAAAACTGCCAATGACTTTTCCTAGAGAAGTAGGGCAGATTCCAATTTATTACAATCATTTTAGTACAGGAAGACCAGCTAAAGATGAAGATTCAAAAAATTATGTTTCTGCCTATATTGATTTGAAAAACTCACCTAAATTTCCTTTTGGATATGGTTTGAGTTATACAAAATTCAATTATTCAGATTTGAAATTGTCTTCGGTTAAAATAAAAAGCAATGAAACCATTAAAGTTTCTTTTCAATTATCAAATGTTGGAAAAGTAGCCGGAGAAGAAGTGGTACAATTGTACTTAAAAGATAAATTCGGATCTGTGGTAAGACCGGTTTTAGAATTAAGAGATTTTCAAAAAGTAAAATTAAACGCAGGGGAATCTAAAACGATCGAATTTACAATTGACAAAGAGAAGCTTTCTTTCTACAATAACAAATTAGAATGGACAGCAGAACCGGGAGATTTTGAAGTCATGATTGGAGCTTCATCAGCAGATATCAAATTAAAAGCAGATTTTGAATTGCTTTAAATTTTTTAAACACATAGAAACACAGCATTACAGATGTAGAATAAGAATGCAAAAAAAACGGAGCTACAATTAGCTCCGTTTTTTTGTTGTGATTATTTTACCAGTTTCTTGAAATTAAATTTCATCAAATTCATAAAACCTTGTTCTATAATATCAATTCCCAGTCCAAAATTACTATCTGCGACTTCGTGATGTGCATTTCTGAATTCTTCAAAATCTGCTGCCGGAATTTCCAAATTGACCAATGGTTTGTAATCAATATAGATTGTTGCCCCATTTTTAGTAATTTTTTTACGGCTTGTATAATCAAAATACGGATTTTTAATGGTGCTTTCCTGTACCGTAAATTTTTCTTCTACATCTATTCGCTGATCTGTATAAAGGTTGATTTCGTATTTTTCATTATCAAAATTGTGCCAGAATGTAATATCAGTATGCAGAAAATCGCGTGCATTATTTTTAATGATATTTCGATCAAAATACATTAAAAAACGATTTTTTTGTGCATCTACATAATACGGATCTTCAACAGTAGATTTATATTGAATCGTATATTCGTTCAGTTTTTTGTCATCTTTTAAAGTCTCAATTGTTGCATCTTTAAAGATATTCCGAACATCAGTTCCGTTTCGGTCATTATTATAATTCAATGTGTAAAAAAAGAAATTATTCCAACTGTCTATGATTTCTCTTTTGTTCGTATTTTTAAAATACTTACGCATATAATTAGCACGATTTCCTTTGTAAGTTGTTGTTAATAAAAGATTTCCAATGTTGTTCTGAACATTCAAATCTGCTTTTTCATTGATCCCGTAATAAGGGAATCTATGCGGTTTTTTAATTTGTAATTCCTGATTTGGCTTAACTTCTAAATAGTGCATAAAATAAATAAACCCGCGATTTTCGATCAAACCAAATTCATCACGACTTGTTGCATCAATAAAATACGTCTCACCTTTATAATCGATTTTTACAATGACATGATTGAAGGTAAGTAGCGATGGTAAATAATATTTGAGATAATGATCTGTGTTGAAATTAACCAATACCACAGAAGCATCCACTTTGATATAATCTAAAACCACTTTCAGTAACACCGATTTTGCTTTGCAGTCTCCTTGCTTATTTTGATACGTTACAGCTGGCTCTTGTGGTTTGTGCCCGTTCATTTCATCTGCATTAAAAACATAATAAACATGATTTTGCACATAATCTATAGCAAATTGCAATTGTTCATCTTTGTTGGTAATGGCATCCAGTTTTTCAACCAGATTAGGAGCAAATTCCTGTAAGGAGGCTTTACTATAAACCTCTTCATACAAAGGCGAAATATAGTTAGACAGCTCGGTCCAGTTATTGGCAGTGGCAAAATCTATAAAAGGAGAAATTTCACGATTGGTATCGACAAAGTTGATGTAGTTTTCTTTTTCGATTGTAAATCTCTGCCCTTTTTCTAAATAGCTGATTTCCGGTTCTAATACATTTCCTTGTTCATCTCTGAAAAAAGTTTTTTTGTAGGTAATTGTGCTTTTACGATCATTAATAAAAGTAAATTTATAGCTTCCGTAAGCCCAATAAGTACTTGGACTTACCCAAACGAATTTTAGAAATTCTTTGCGTAAAAAGTCACGATCTGTAAAGACCTTTACCCTGGAATCTTCCATGATTAAAACATCGTAAAGACGTAAATCTTTAATCGTAATATTAATCTTTTTATTACTGCTCAAAACTCCGCCATCACTTTGGTTCTCACTATCCAGTACTTTGATTTTGGTATCTGAGATTTTATCAACCAAAACACCTTCTCTTAAAACACTTATTCGGTGTATAATATAAGTTTCGTTTTCCTCGACCACAACATCCATTACAGATGCATTTTCCAGATTTGAAGGTTCATTAAGAGTATATGCCACACAAGCATATTCACTATTTTCAGTATCACTGGTGTAATAAATTTTATCTAAAAAATAACAGTAATCCCTTCCTTCATCGACTTGCTTGTTAGAAAAGTCAGATTCTTTTATATTTTCAATAAGTTGAGAGTCGTTAATTTGGGCAGCCCAATTTTCAGGTTTCTGAATTTTGTATTTTTCTAATTCTGCTGTATTTTCCATCTTAATAGCTTTTATATTATTTAATTGCGTATATTCTTACTTTTGAGATTGACAAAAATAGATAATTGTGATAGATATATGGCAGGTATTTGTAAAAATTATATTTGTACAAATAAAAAAACCTCACTAAAAGCGAGGTTGTATCTAAAATTAAGAGATTTAGGGAAAATTATTTCAAAACAGTATGTATAAAATCCATAGCTCCAATTCCTTTATAGGATGCATACAATGCTTTATCGAAAGCTTCACGTTTTGCTTTTTTATCTTTTGATTCCGTTTCAACGATCATTCGGTTAAAAATTCTTTCCTGTTCTTCACTGTATTTTAAGGAAGCTTCTAAAAGATCATTTTTTGATACTACTCCCAAAGACGAGTATATCTTTTTAATAAGCTTCTTGTTCAGTTTTGATAGATTTGGAATGCTCATGTGTAAATCATTAATGTTTTCTATACTTAAACAGACTATTTGTTTTAGTTTTTGTTACAAAACAACACCAATATTAAAATCTGTAAATTAATATGTTATCTCTTTTTGTGTTGTTTTTTCTGAAAAAATAACAAATTAAAAACGTAATGTGTTATTATGACGCAATGTACTTATTTTTTTTAAATTGCCTTTTAATTTTAAGTTAAAATTGTAATCCGTACACTTCTTTAATTAAGGACTCATTCTGACCTTAAAAAAGTATGAATGCTTTAAATTGTTTTGGTTTTATTAAAATGAAGTAAATTGCATCGTTATTTGAAGATAAGAAAGTTGTATTTAATTGAAAATTGAATGTTAAAAGATATTATAGAAAATAATCACAATTATCAGCCCGGACTATCTATTGACTGTGTAATTTTTGGTTTTCATGACAATCAGCTTAAAGTTTTGTTGATTAAAGTTCCGCATAGCCATATATGGTCTCTGCCAGGCGGATTCATCCCCATCGATCAGGATATAGATACTGCGGCGGTTACTGTTTTGAATGAAAGAACGGGTGTTGAAGGAATTTTTTTGAGGCAATTTGCTACTTTCGGCAAAATAAAACGAAACGATCAGCACTTTGGGGAAGAAGTGCTGAAATATTTAAAAATTGAAGAGGAAAAAGGCAAATGGCTCACGCAGCGATTTGTTACGATTGGGTACTATGCCTTAGTTGATTTTTTAAAAACAATTCCGAGACCAGCAAATAAAGACGAAGTTATAGAATGGATTGATCATAAAGAAGTGCCGGAACTTATTTTAGACCATAAAGAGATTCTCGATAAAGCTTTAGATACTTTAAGAATTGAGCTGAATTTAATGCCGGTTGGATATAATTTATTACCGGAGAAATTTACAATTCCCGAACTTCAAAAACTGTACGAAACCATTTTGGATAGAAAACTGGACAGAAGAAATTTTTTGCGTAAAATAACCAATATCGGGATTTTAAATAAACTCGACGAAAAGAAAAGTAATGTTGCGCACAAAGCCCCGAACTTATATACTTTTGATAAAGATAAATACGAAGAAGTCCTTAAAAATGGATTAAATCAAGGCTGGTAATTTGTAAATAGACAGGTATGGTAAATATTGAAACATTTAGAAAATTGGCCTTGGCGTTTGAAAATGCAACCGAAGATCCTCATTTCGAAAAAACCTCTTTCAGGATCAATAAAAAGATATTCGCCACTTTTGATGAAAAGAATAATCAGGCCGTTTTGAAATTAAACGAAATCGATCAGTCTGTTTTTTGTGCGTCAAGCGAAATGATTTTTTATCCAATACCCAATAAATGGGGCAAACAAGGCTGGACAATTGTTGAACTTTCAAAAGTAAGACCAGAAATGTTTGAAGACGCATTAAAGCTTTCTTATCAAAATGTTGCAAAAAAAAAGAAGTAATTACGAACTGCCAAACCCGACAGGTTTAACCAATTATTATATTTGCGAAAAAATATTGATATGATTGGTAGTGAAAGTTGGAATATAGTAGTAGTTCCATACCATCCTGATTGGGCAGAAGAGTTTAAAAAAATTGAAAAAGAATTGCTTGCCGTTATAAACAATATAGTGTTGTCAATTGAGCATGTTGGGAGTACATCTGTGGTAGGATTATATGCAAAACCTATTATTGATATTGATGTTGTAATCGGAGATAATATGTTTTTATTAGTAAAAGAAAAACTGAAGACAATTGGTTACGAGCATGTTGGTGATTTAGGTATAGAAGGTCGGGAAGCTTTTAGTTATAAAAATAAAGAACACCTTATGGAGCATCATTTATATGTATGTCATAAAGATGCCAATGAATTAAAACGACATATTACTTTTCGCAATCACCTTCGTGCGCATAATGATGACAGAGATCGATACAGCCAGATTAAAATTGAAATGGCTGAAAAATTTCCTCATGATATAGATAATTACCTTTTAGGCAAGGAAGGCGTAATTTTGGATATTTATAAAAAATGCGGATTATTATAAACTCATTCTTTGATGAAAAATAAGAATTTAAGCTTTTACGCTACAATTGTTCTAAAAGTTAAATTCACTCTGGGCTTTGATATTGTTTTCGTTGGTGGTAATCGGTGAAGCCAATGTGTTTGAGTGGTATCTTTCATGACTAATAAACTGCCGTGTTCTAAGATTAAAGAAACCGTTTCTTTCGTTTCTTTATGTTTGAAAGCAAACTTTCTTTCGGCACCAAAACTTACCGAACCAATAGCGCCGTTCTTCTTTAAATCTTTTTCAGCATCGCTGTGCCATGCCATTCCTTCATCGCCGGAATGATATAAATTCAGCAGACAAGAGTTGAAAGTTTCGCCTGTTTCCTGTTCGATAATTGTTTTTAATTCCAATAATTCCTTTGTCCACAAAAGTGCTTTTTTGGTAGTATTCGAATACGTATATTCAAAACCCGAATCGCCATACCAGGCCACTTTTCGCTTCGTAAGAATTAACTTCCCGAAGATAACAGCTTCATCATTTTTCCATTCGATAGTATTCAAAAGCACTTCCAGATAACGATTTGAATCTTCTCTGGAGAATAGTTTGCCATAATAATTTACGGTTCCGTCTTTAGGAAGCAGGTTGGTAGTTTCGTCAGTTTGAGGATTAAATAAGTCCATTTTTCCAGTTTTGATATTCGGTTTTCATACAATGTCCGCAAGGTCTGAAACTGTTTTGCCTGGCTTCATTTTCAGATAAAAAGAAAACCCGGTTTTCTCGTTTCATTCTTTTTCCTGACGAACATTTTAGAGATCCGTAGATTTTTAGTTTTCGGTTTCCACCAAAACAAATTTCTGCATTTTTAATTTTAATTCGGAGATCGTGATCAGAAATTTCATTGTGTTTTATCATTTTTTTTTAAGGTTACAAAGGGTTCAGAGGAACAAAAGTTCAGAGGTTTTTTTTATGCATATCCTGGCAACTTTGTTCCTCTGGACCTCTTTGCCTTTGTTCCTTAAAATTACGACAACGCATCGTGAAAAATAATCCCCAATGTATGGCGTTCGCCAGAATGAATTTCGCTGACACCATGTTTCATATTGACACGATAATACCCTTTTGTCCCTTTTACAGGTCTGAAATTGGTGGTGAAAACCAAAATATCCCCTTTTTTAGGTTTTAAGACAATGGCTTTCGATTGCGCCCTGGGCGTTTGCTGCGTTAATACAAATTCACCACCAGTAAAATCTTTATCAGGTTCATTGAGGAAAAGAACAATTTGAATGGGAAAATAAACATCGCCATACAAATCCTGATGTAAGGTGTTAAAGCCACTTTTGCCATATTTTAAGATTAAAACAGTTGCTTTTAGTTGGTTATTATTGTGACATTGTTCCAGTAATTTTTCATGAGTTTCAGGAAAATTAGTATTGATATTCAATACTTTCATCCACGCATTTGCAATTGGAGCCAGTTTAGGATAAATAAAGGTTCGGATCGTCTGGATTAAATTGGGCAACGGATAATTGAAATATTTGTATTCTCCCAAACCAAACCGATAACGTTCCATAACAACCGTTTTTCGATATAAAGCGGGGTTATCATAATCGAATTTTAAATCCTCGCATTGTTCGTTATTAAGCACATTTGGAATAATGGCAAATCCAGTTTCGTGCATAGATTCAGTGATGCTTTCCCAATTAAGAGAAGCAATTTTTGATTGTATATTTTGCATGAAAAAAGGTTTAAATATCTGAATTAATTTGTGCGCCTTCCCAGCCAATAATAGCCGTTTTTCGGGTATTTCCCCACATATAACCGCCAAAGGTTCCGGAAGACTGAATTACACGGTGGCATGGAATCAAAAACGCTACAGGATTACTGCCAATGGCAGTTCCTACAGCTCTTGAAGCATTTGGTTTCTCGATTTGGTGTGCGATAGAACCGTAAGTAGAAAGTTGCCCCATCGGGATTTTAAGCAAGGTTTCCCAAACCTTCAATTGAAAATCAGTTCCTTTTAAATGCAGTTTGATTTCAGATAATTTACTCCAGTCGTTTTGGAAGATAAACAAGGCATTTTGTTGTGCCGGATCCAGTTTTCGTACGAATGCTGCATTTGGGAATTTTTGTTTTAAATCCTGAAATCCGGTTTCTTCATTTTTGGCAAAAGCCATAAAACAAACACCCTTTTGTGTAGAAGCAACAATAATATTCCCAAACGGGCTTTCGGCAAAACTAAAGTTGATTTCCAGTTTTTTACCGCCATTTTTGTATTCTGCCGGAGTCATTCCTTCGATGTTTACGAACAAATCATGCAAACGGCTGGTTCCTGATAATCCGGTATCATAAGCGGCGTCAGATAAAGTAGCTTTATTATTTTCTTTGAGAATTTGTTTGGCATGTTCGACACTAATATATTGCAAAAATTTCTTTGGACTTGTTCCTGCCCATTCCGTAAACAAGCGCTGAAAGTGAAACGGGCTTAAATGCACTTTTTCGGCAACCTCATCTAAGTTGGGTTGTTCCTTAAAGTTTACTTTGATATAATCGATCGCATCGGCAATCCTATTATAATTAATGTTTTCCTGTGTGTTCATTGTCGTTCAATTTTATAATGCAAAGATCGATTGGTTTTTGCGGGTATAAAATCCGAAACTTGCGGAGGTTTTTGTTTTGTTGTTTTGTTGTTTCAGGTTTCAAGTTTCAGGTTCTGAACCTGAAACAATTATTCTTACTTTAGATTTTTTTCCATTTTGTAATTGATAAGCTCAACACCTAATCTGATGTTTTTTTGTTCGGCTTTTATGATGAAACCTTTCTTAATGAAAAAGGGTTTTGCAGTTATACTTACATCTGCTGTGATACTTTTTGAGTTTTCTTTTCTGGCTTCAATCTCTAATTTATTAAATATTTTATCAGCAATTCCTTGTCGCTGGAAATCTTTGTGAACGCAAAAGAAATCAATGTAATTTCCATCTTTTAGTGTTCCGTACCCTACAATTTTATCGTCAATAAGAGCTAATAAAACAAATTGCGTATGAATAACTTTGAGCCAGCGTTCTACATTGTTTAGCCCGGAAACCCATGCGTCAATCTCTAACGGGCTGTAATCATTTTTGCAAGTCCATTTTATGGTTTCGATATACATTTCCTGCATTTCTGTCAAATCTGAAATTGTGGCTTTTTTGAAATCCATTGTTTTGTTTTTAAAATGAATATGTCGAGAATTGATGAAAAAGGGATCAACTTTTTAAGGCCTGAAGCAACCTGAAACCTGAAACAATTTATTATTGATTTAATGTGCCGTAGTTTTAGAAAAAACATTAATGACCACAACGCCAGTCATAATTAAAGCTAAGCCAATAATTGCTGGTAAATCCGGTATTTGTTTGAAGAAAAGGGCTCCAATAATAGTAATCAGAACAATTCCTACTCCGGACCAAATCGCATAAGCAATCCCCACCGGGATGGTTCTGATAGCAAAGCTTAAAAAATAAAATGCAGCAAAATAGCCCACAATTGTTATGATGCTTGGGATAAGCTGCGTGAATTGCTCCGATTTTTTTAAAGCCGAAGTGGCAATGATTTCGAATATAATGGCAATACCTAAAAAGAAAAAGTTTTTCATATTTCACGTTTTTTACAAAGTTAAGCTTTGTGTTGATGTGAACAGATGAATTAGTAGGTTTGTTGTATATTAATATTTCTTGATTTCATTCAAATCGACTTTCTTGATAAGCTTTTCAGAAATTGGATCAAGATAATGATAAGGTATATTAGGGCCTAAACTTCTGAACGGACCATTTTTATGATTTGGGGAAGTTGAAAATCTTCCGCAACATTCCAATTTTATGTAGCTAAAATTATCATCGCACTTTTCAACCTGAACATTAATCCATTTAGGCACCTTGCCATTACGCCATAAATAATCAATTACGGCAGACTCTGTTGCAGGATTAATCGAACTTGTCTCATCAATTTTGTCATCAGGATAAACTTCTTCATCATTTTCTAATTCATTTCCATCGTATGAACAATTCGTTTTAATCATAAACTTATACTGGTTTGGTAATTTATTTGTTACCATTTCCTGCGTGAAATCGATAAGTCCATCCAGGGCTTTCGCCAGATTAATTTTGAAATCTTCTTTTTTCATGACTAGTTTTGAAGTGTGGTAAAATGCAATAATCTAAAATTATTTTAATTCTTTTTTATCCAGCGAAACACTATTTACGCTGAAATTTTTTATCGTATATGAATTTCAGGTTCCTTGTTTTTTGCCTCATCAAAACAATCGGCACATAGCGTTTTAAAATCGGCATTAGTTTGAAAAACGTCTGTCCATTCTTCGCCGTTATCCAGCAGCCATTGTTCACATGCTCCGCACCAGGCAATTTGCGGAAGGTCTTCTTCGGCTTCCGAATAAAAAAAGCCAACTTTTTCTTTTTTGTCTATAGCCATTGCAATATGAATACAGGCAAAAGACATATCTTTTGAACCGTGTATGTCACATAAAACTTTTTCAATCATATTGTTAATTGTTGTCGATTTAATGAGATTTTAGAATCAGTTTCAAAGATACTATATAAAAGAAAACCCTTACTATAAATTGATATTAGTAAGGGTTTGTTATATCGAAATAAACTGGTTTATTTTTTTGCCGCTTTTTTTTCTTCCTTTTCTTTTTGTTTTTTCTCTTTTTCTTCTTCTTTAACCTTTTTTTCTTCCTCCTGTTTTTTAGTTAGTTCTTCTTTTTCTGCTTTAGAGGTTTCTATTTGTTTTTTGAAATCTTCGACTTTTTTAGCACTTGATTCTAATTTTGTTTTTGATTGATTTAATTTTTCTTCAGATTTTGCTATTTTCTTTTCAGATTTTGCGATGTTTTTTTGAAGATCCGGATTATTGTTGTTTTCGGAATTGCTTTTAAGATTGGCTAATTGATCTTGGTTTGTTTTTAGATCAGCATTGAGTTGATCTGTTTTCTTTTCTAGTTTCTGTTTGTTTTTTTCTTCTTTGGCTAACTTGTTTTCAGCACTCTGAATTTTATTTGTCTGAGACATCATGTTTCTCATTTGCCATTGCTGATCTGCTGTTCTGCGCTCACTTGCCCATTTTTGATTCTGGTTGTTCATTTGCTGGTGCATGGCTCTGGCCTGGTTGTTGAATTGTGCAGCAGCAAAAATTGGTAACAGTATTATTAGCATTAAAATAAAGCGTGTTCTCATATTTGTTAGGTTTTTTTTTGAACTCAAATGTATAGCATAATTTAAAAATTATTCAAAAATATCTGATTAATTTTTACGTCTCGTTACCGTTTGCGTGAGGGATAGGAGGAAGCTACCGAAGTAGCCCGGATAGCCCGACAGCATCCTGATAAGAGGGCGTATACACGTACAGTATTTTTGCCCTCTTATCGGGATGGTGGCACGCTCTGATTATAAAAAAATAAACATGACGGATTTTAAATCAGAAGGATCTACTAGTTGTTTTTCTATGGATTGAATGACAATCCGACACTAAAAAACAATCTCACTTTGTCTATATTATTTATCCAGGAAATATCAAAATGGATAGGGCCCAAGATCGACTGATAGGAGATAGCGGCCCCTCCAGATAGTACAAGGCTGGGATCAAAGCTATCATCCCACTTTCCTTTTGGACTAAATGCCTTGTTAATGTATTTATCAAAAGTTTCAAACCCAACAGTCGCGATATTAAAATGGGGAGTTAGGTAGATTTTTCCCATAAGGTTTATTTGAGAAGCGATTTTTAAGCCCATATATTGGGTAACATTGAGTTCGTCTTCATGTAGGCCGGGAAATGAAAAACGATTACTGCCGGAACTTGGTATAATTCCTCCAAAGAAATATTTTGAAGCATAACCAAAATCTGAAAATGAGATTTGATTGTCTTTAAGTTGATCCTGAAAAATAAAATAAGAATCAAACCCAATGATTCCTGTGATTTTCTTTTTTAAGAGTGCTCTCTTTTCAAAACTGAAGCCAAATTTTGTATAACCGTTGGTTGCACCGGATATGCTTGTTTGATTTGGGTCGGTAAAAGAGGTATAGACATCTGTTAACAATGATCGGGTTACATTTGCTTTTATAATTGTTCCATTTTCAGCAAAGAAAACTTTATCCATATCATTGTAGGAATAATGTATGTTTATTTCTATACTGTTTAGAGAGTAATTGTTGATGTTGAGTGAGTTTGGGTTGTAATCTCTGTCGTATTTTGGTTTTAAATTAGTGTATTGATAGTTTAAACCGTAGCCAAAATAGCTTTTTAGTGAATTTAAATTTCGGTTCATCTCATTATTAAATTCAAAAGAATTATAAAGTACATTATCTGATGCTTTACCACTAAGATAGATCTCTTGCCTTAAAAAGGCTCCATAAAGTTCAGATGACCACCACCAGTCTCTGTTTTTTCCAAAATTTTTCTGATAATTGATTCGTGCTTTTGGCTGCTCTGCAATATCGAGTGTTAAAAGTAGGCGGGATGCTCTGGCCAGAACATTTCTGGCAGTGTAATTAAAAATGATTCCAACGCCCCGGTAAGTGTCGTAATGTACTGATGTGTTCAGCTGGTTTTTGGCACGTTCATGTCCAAATATTGTAACTCCTAGTTTGTTGCCGTCTTTGATAAAAAAACTGTGCGTGATTTCGTCAAAAAGATTGGTACCCATGGCTCGGTTAATGCCTGCTATTAAATCTTTGGTGGTATATTTTGTATTCGTTTTGAGGTTTATTCTTCCTAATACAAGAGCAAGGTTTTCCGGACTGATTTTTTTGTAAACAATAGTGTCCAGAATAAAATCTGCCGGTAAGTTTGGTAATTCGTGAGTTCGTTGTGTGTATCCTTTTAATTTTTCAGATAATGCAATTAAAGCCGGAAGGTTTTCTGTTGTGGCAATTTTACCATCTTTATAGATTTCTTCGCTATCTGCAAAATCAGCAGTAGAAAAACGTAAGTTTGGCAGGTGATCTATTAAGATATTACAAAGTTTTCGGTTTGCCGGGTTCTTAATATTACTCGGGAACATACTGGTTTGAGTCAATATAGTGAGAAGATTGTTCAGTTTGTCTATTGGCTCCAATCCGCCTCCTACATCACTGCCAATAATAATGTCCGCCCCCATTTCTTTGGCTACATCTGTTGGGAAATTATTCAATACCCCTCCGTCGACTAATACTGTTTTTTCGTATGTCATAGGCTTGAAAATACCTGGCAATGACATACTAGCTCTCATGGCATAAGCAAGACTGCCTTTGCTTAGAATGACCTCTTTTCCCTCGGCCAAATCGGTGGCCATGGCTCTAAAAGGTATCGGAAGGCTGTCAAAATCTTTAATATTGTATACAGGATAGGTCAATTCAGAAAGGAGTTCTCTTAAATTTTGATCATTTAAAAGAGAGCCAACACTGTTTAATTTTTTATCTTTAACTCCTATTCCAACTAAGTATCTCTGAAATTCTCTTTTTTCTTCTACACTTACAGATTTTAATGACTGACCGCCGCCAAGTAATTTATCCCAAATAATGTTTTTGGTTAATTTTTCGATGCTATCGCCAGAATATCCCATGGCATACAAGCCTCCAATAATGCTGCCCATACTATTCCCAACAATAAGATCCGGTACGATGTGCAAAGAATCTAGTTTTTGTAAAAGCGGAATATGTGCAATACCTTTTGCACCACCACCACTTAAGACCAATACGACTTTGGGTTTCTTTTCCTGAGAAAAAATAGTGTGCGGGAGGCTAATTAAAAATAAGAAGACGAACAAATAAGATGTTTTTTTCAAGATTACAACATTTATGTATTTGATAAATAGGGACTTATTTTTATTTTTAAAATTAAGTACTTATTTTTTAAAAATATAATTTTTTGTAAGAAATGTGTTTGTGCATAAAAAATACGATTTATTTATGCTGGAAAATGCTTTGAAATAAAAAACCCTCACATTGCTGCAAGGGTTTTAATCTTAATACTTAGTACTAAAAAAACTTAATACTAATATCTGTAATACTCTGGTTTGAAAGGTCCTTCAACCGGAACACCAATATAAGCAGCCTGATCGTCACGTAAAGTTTCCAATTCAACTCCTAATTTAGCCAAGTGCAAAGCAGCAACTTTTTCATCTAAATGTTTTGGTAACATATAAACGTCATTGTTGTAAGCAGCGCTGTTTTTCCATAATTCGATTTGAGCCAAAGTTTGGTTGGTGAATGAGTTACTCATTACAAAACTTGGGTGACCTGTAGCACAACCCAGGTTTACCAAACGACCTTCAGCAAGAATGATGATATCTTTTCCGTTGATTGTATATTTATCAACCTGAGGTTTGATTTCGATTTTAGATGCACCATGGTTTTTGTTTAACCAGGCCATATCAATTTCGTTATCAAAGTGTCCGATGTTACAAACAACAGTTTTGTCTTTCATTTGCTCGAAGTGCTCTCCAAGAACGATATCTTTATTTCCGGTAGTTGTAATGATGATATCAGCATTAGCAATTACAGTATTTAATTTTTTAACTTCATAACCGTCCATTGCAGCTTGTAAAGCGCAAATTGGGTCAATTTCAGTAACAGTTACAATAGATCCTGCACCTCTGAAAGAAGCAGCAGTTCCTTTTCCAACATCACCGTATCCGCAAACGATCACTCTTTTACCGGCTAACATTAAGTCAGTTGCACGACGAACAGCATCTACTGCAGATTCTTTACAACCGTATTTGTTATCAAATTTAGATTTAGTAACAGAGTCATTAATGTTGATTGCAGGCATTGGTAAAGTTCCGGCTTTTACTCTTTCGTAAAGTCTGTGAACTCCGGTTGTAGTCTCTTCAGACAATCCTTTGATTCCAGGAACCAATTCAGGGAAACGGTCAATAACCATGTTAGTTAAATCTCCACCATCATCTAAGATCATGTTTAGTGGTTTTCTGTCTTCACCAAAGAATAAAGTTTGTTCAATACACCAGTCAAATGATTGCTCATCAAGACCTTTCCATGCATAAACCTGAATTCCGGCAGCAGCAATAGCAGCAGCAGCCTGATCCTGAGTAGAGAAAATGTTACAAGAAGACCAGGTAACCTCTGCACCAAGAGCGATTAAAGTTTCAATCAAAACTGCAGTCTGGATAGTCATGTGTAAACATCCGGCGATACGAGCACCTGCAAGAGGTTGTTCGTCTTTATATTCAGCACGAAGGGCCATTAAACCTGGCATTTCAGCTTCAGCCAATTCAATTTCTTTTCTTCCCCAAGCCGCTAGAGAGATGTCTTTTACTTTGAAAGCCACAAAAGGCGTAGTTGTAGTACTCATTATATAGTATATTTGTATATTGTAAAATTTTTGCAAATTTACGGAATAGGTTTTTAATTTTGACTACTTTCTATAAGATTTATGAAATGTTTAATTTCTTAATTTATAGCGTATTAGTTCAATAGTAATTTTTAGAAGCTAATCCTGCTGTCCACTATATCTTTTGTGGTGAACCCCACCACAAAAGGATGCCGTTTCCATCAGGGCTAAAGAGACCAGACGTTAAATTAGAAGTTCAGTTTTCAAATCAGGAAAATAATTCATAACTTAAAACTCATAATTCATAACTAGAAAATAATGCCTTTATTTCAAACCATACAATTTAACGAAACAACCAAAATTTTAGTTTGGCACATAACAGAATCATTTGAGGAGTTATTGAGCAAAGTAGTCTTAAAAGAAAAAACACAGTTAAGGTTAAACGGAATGAAATCTCAAATGCACCAGCGTGCTTTTTTGAGCGTTCGGATGCTGATTCAGGAAATGGGGTTTACGGATCAGGAAATGCATTATGACGAATTTGGAAAACCGTATTTTAATTGTCACAATCATATTTCGATTACACATTCGCATGACTTTGCAGCCATTATAATCAGTGATGAAACAGTAGGAATCGACATGGAATTGCAACGCGAAAAAATCCTTAGAATCGCCGATAAATTCGTAGATACTGAAAATAGTTATCTAAATGCTCAAAATACAACCAATTATATCAAGGAACTGACTGTAATATGGGGTGCGAAAGAAGCCATTTTTAAAATTAGAAACGAAAAAGGAATCAGTTTTAAAGATCACATTAGGGTAAATGCTTTTTCGTTAGATAAAAATATGACAGAAGCTAGTCTGCATTTTAATGATTTGGTAGTAGATTTTGATGTGCATTATAAAGAAATTAAGTCTAGTACTTCAGGGCAGGACTTTACTTTGGTTTATGCTTTTGAGAAATAGTTTTAATAAAAATCCAAATTTCAATCGTGTTTGATTCAGGAATAACCACGATCTTTCATTTCGAGGAACGAGAAATCACACTCGTAATTCCGCTCCTGAAAGTACCATTCTATCTCGGGTTACTAGTGTGATTTCTTGTTTCTTGAAATGACAAAAAACACAATGACTGGTTTGTTATTCCAAAGAATTCTCCGTTATCTTCTTACGATGCTCAAACATACTCATAAACAAAAAAGTTCCCATTTTTCTGGCGCGTCGTTTTAGTGTTTCTACATTTTCGCCTTCAAAATGTTCTTCTAAGGTCTGAAACCAATAGTTAAGCCAAATCCCGAATTCATTCGAAGTAATTTGACCGTTAAAATGTGCATCAACTTCATTGTGTACCGCATGAGGATTTCCTCTGTACTTTTTTACCGCAAATAAATTGGTTTCCCAAAAATCGGTTAGTTTTTCTAAATGCGCGTCCCAGTCTTTGATCATCGTATTAAAATAAAAGCCGATTTCTTCATCAGCTCTTATCTTAGTATAGAACTGATGTACTAAAAAAGATATATCAGCTCTGTTTTCTATTGATTTTCTCATAGTATGAAACTATTTAGGAAAATAAAAAATACACTTAAAAATGCGCTTGTAATAATAAGGTTAAACACCATTTTGTGTTTCATTTGTGCTAATATAGATGTGTTTGCAAATACGCAAGCCAGAACGATAATAGCAAGTTGTATCATTTGAGATATTGAGGTTCCGTTAGCCAAAACGTACATCGCTGCAGCACCGCCTAAACAGCTTTGACCAATTACAGCCATTGCAGCAGAACCCATATAATTTTTATTGAAATTTTCGAATGTTGTTTGATATAGTGTCATGATATTGAGATTTTTATACTACAAAGGTACGTGCACTATACGTCTTCAATTTATGATTAAAATCATAAAACAAGAACTTTTTTATCGGTATACTTTTCTGTTTATAATCTTCAATTCTCCTTTTTTCTCCAGCGCTTTTATAGCTCTAATGACGGTTTCTACGCGCAAACCGGTCAAATCTCCTATTTGTTGTCTCGTAAAACCAATGAGGTAACCATTTACATCTTTTCTAAAATTAAAATAGGCAATTCCGTGATCCATTAGTTTTAAAACGCGATGCTCCGGTTCGTGTGTTGATATTTCTGCAGCCATAACGGATTTGTAATACAATCGCTGCGCTAAATTTTCAATTATTTTGATGCTAATGTTTGGGTTTTCCTGTAACAATTTCATGAAATTATTTTTAGAAAGAAGAAAGATCTCTGAACTTTCAACAGCAATTGCGTTAGCAGGATATTTTTGATTTAAGAATAAAGGAGGTTCTCCAAAAGACTGATTTTTATAAAAAATACCCTGAATAAATTCGCGTCCGTCATCGTTGTAATTACTCATTTTAATCTCGCCTGAAACAATTTGATAGTACTGAGATGGCAGACTTCCTTCTTCAAAAATGATTTCACTTTTGCCAAAAGACTTTTTTAATGCACCGTATTTTTCTAATAATTCAGAAGCAATCATATTTTGTTTCTTAGTTTGTCAAGAGATATTGTACAAATATAATTCATTCAAAATAGTTCTTCTACGTTAAAAACTTTTTACTTTTACAGCCATTATGGAGCAAAAATTACTCGTGATTCATCAACAAATTTTAGAAGCTAAGAAAAATGGACAAAAATTACTGGCCATACTTTTAGATCCTGATAAAATTGTTTTGGAAAATTTAGATCATCTATTACTTAAAATAAAAGAATCCCCCGCAACTCATATTTTTGTGGGAGGAAGCATTGTTCAAAGCACTATTTTAGAACATTTAATTGCTCAGTTAAAACAAAACACAAATTTACCGGTCATAATATTTCCGGGTGATCCTTCACAGATTTCCCCGCAAGCAGATGCTATTTTGTTCTTGTCCCTATTATCTGGACGAAACCCGGATTATCTTATAGAATACCAGGTCCAGGCAGCTCCAATTCTAAAAAAAACAAACCTTGAAGTTATTTCAACAGGATATATTTTGATAGAAAGCGGCAATGAAACTGCTGTTGCCCGCGTTAGTAAAACAGAACCTCTTAATCGCGAAAATTTTAATTTGGCATTAGCAACGGCTCAGGCTGGTGAAATGCTCGGCAATAAATTGATATATTTAGAAGCCGGAAGTGGCGCAAAACAAACTGTGCCACTGGAAATGATCACGTTAATTGCTCAAAATATAGAAATCCCGATAATAGTTGGAGGAGGAATTGTAGATTTGCAGGGAATTAAAATGGCTTATAATGCCGGTGCAGATTTAGTAGTTATTGGAACTGCTTTTGAAAATGACAGTTATTTTTTCGAATCATAAAAAAAACAAATTTAACAGCCCACAAATACCACAATAATGATTGATTTTTTTCTTGAAAGTTATAAAAATGCACCATTATGGCATATTGCCCTGGAGTTTTTGGTCTTTGTTTTCGGAATTTTAAGTGTGTGGTTTGCTAAAAAAGAAAACATATTGGTTTATCCAACAGGTTTAATCGCTACGGTAATATCAGTATATCTGTTGTATGTTGCAGGATATATTGGTGATATGATCATCAATGGATACTTTTCGATTATGAGTATCTATGGCTGGTATGTCTGGGCAAAAGGCGGAACTGTCGAAGACAATTTGCCAATTACCAGAACAAGCCTTAATGAAAAAATAATTGGTGTTTTATTGTTTTTTGTTACCGTTTTTGTAGTTTTCGGGATTTATAAATATTTTGATTATAAAATAAATCCGGATAATTATGTTGACATGATTTCGTCAGGAATATTTTTTGCCGGAATGTGGTATATGGCCAGGAAAAAGATCGAAAACTGGACACTTTGGATCATTGGCGATATTATAGTAGTGCCTCTTTACGCTTATCGTGGCTTGGGAATGCTGTCACTACAATATTTAATTTTTACAATTTTGGCTATTTCAGCTTATTTAGAATGGAGAAAAATCTTAGACAGCAAAAAACAGCTATCATAAAAATTGCATTATTTGGTCCTGAAAGCACAGGAAAAACCACCTTAGCAAAACAACTCGCAGAATATTATGAAACCCAATGGGTTCCGGAATTTGCGCGTGACTATTTGCAGGGAAAATGGGAAGAGAATCAGCATATATGTGTTGCTGATGATATGATGCCTATTGCTTATGGACAAGTTGCATTAGAAAATAAAAAATTGGCCTCAGCAAAAAAGTATTTGTTCTCAGATACCAATTTGATGGTGACAAAAGTTTTTTCTGAAATGTATTATGGCTTTTGTGATCCGCTTTTAAATGAAGCCGCATTAGAACATGAATACGATTTGTTTTTCCTTACGGATATTGATGTTCCCTGGGAGAAAGACGATATCAGAGATACTCCAAATGGTCGTGAAACTGTATTTTCAGTTTTTAAACAAACTTTAATTGAAACCAATAAGCCATTCATAACACTTTCAGGGAATAAAGAAAGTCGCTTGGCAAAAGCCACAGCAATTATAGATAATTTGGCATTGGCAAAACAGCATGGTATTTCATCAGATGATTTTGTTCAGATTTATGATCACGGAATTTCTTTTGAAAAGATTTTAAGTCAGTTGGAAATTTTTAAAAACGGAATTTTAAAAAGCAACTTAATTAGTCCTGCAACAATTAATAACGGAATTTTAAGTCTGTCAGAAGCTGAATTTGAAGAAAAAGCTCGTTTTTTTGATCTTCAGAAAGAAAAATTAAAACTGAAAAAGTTTGTTCCGGCTTCGGGCGCAGCAAGCAGAATGTTTAAATTTTTAACTGCTTTTTTGAATGATTTTGAGATTAAAAAAGAAACAATAAACGCCTATATCAACAGAAAAAAGGATAGTGATTTGTCTATTTTTATTGTGGCAATGGATAAGTTTCCGTTTTTTGACACTCTGGATAAAAAGCTAAGAGAAATCTATCCTGATTTTGAAACTTTAGAGAGGGATTATAAAAACTATTATTTTATAAAAACATTGCTCTCTCCTGAGTATTTTGATTTTGCAAACAAGCCCAAAGCAGTTTTGCCATTTCATCAATATAAAACACATATAGCAAACCCTATAGAAGAACATTTGAGCGAATGTGTGCATTATGCCACTTCAAATCAGGTTTCTAATTTGCATTTTACGGTTTCTGAAATTCATCAGACTTTATTTGAAAATGAAGTTGAGGTACTAAAAGAGAAAGTAGAAGAAGATTCCGGAGTTAAAATTGAAATAGGTTATTCTTACCAAAATAAAAGCACTGATTCTATTTGTGTAGATGCGAAAAATATTCCGATTCGGGATAAAAATAATAATTTGGTTTTTAGACCCGGTGGACATGGTGCCTTAATTGAAAATTTAAAAGAACTCGATTCCGATATAATCTTTATAAAAAATATTGATAATGTAATTCAAAACCATATTGATAAAATTGCATTGTATAAAAAAGCTTTGGCCGGAATTTTAATAGAAGTTCAGCAAAAAGTTTTTGGGTATTTAATTGCAATTGAAAGGCACGAAATAAAAGAAGAAAACATTAAAGAAATTGTTGCTTTTATAATGCAGAATCTCAATATTGAGTTAAGTAATGACTTTAATAAATTTACTTTCGAAAATAAAGTCAATAAAATTAAAGATTTATTAAACAGGCCAATTAGGGTTTGCGGAATGGTAAAAAATGAAGGAGAACCAGGAGGAGGGCCATTTTGGGTAATGAACGGGAAAGGAGCCATCTCGCTACAAATTGTAGAAACGTCACAAGTAGATTTACTAAACAAAAAGCAACAGGAAATTTTAGCCGAAGCGACTCATTTTAACCCGGTGGATTTAGTTTGCGGAATCAAAAATTATAAAAATGAAAAGTTTGATTTATTGCAATTTGTAGATCAAAAAGCAGGTTTTATTGTAGAGAAAAGTGTTGACGGAAAAACAGTTAAAAGCTACGAATTGCCCGGATTATGGAATGGGGCAATGGCTAATTGGCTAACCATTTTTGTAGCTGTGCCGTTAATTACTTTTAATCCTGTAAAAACAGTAAACGATTTATTAAAAGCCGCACATCAACCACAATAATGGATATCGAAAAAATCATATCAGAGTTAAGTTTTAAAGCTGTCCGAAGTAGTGGTGCAGGTGGGCAAAACGTTAATAAAGTGTCTTCAAAAGTAGTTTTAAACTTTGATTTGAATTCTTCTCAGGCTTTGTCTGAAGAAGAGAAATTGCTTTTGCTAATTAATATTTCATCTCGTCTAACTACTGAAAACATCTTGATTTTAAATTGTGACGAAGACAGAAGTCAGCTTAAAAATAAAGATATTGTCGTAAAACGTTTTTTAGAAATCATCAAAAAAGGATTATTCGTTCCTAAAGTTCGCAAAGCAACGAAGATTCCAAAATCGGTGATTAAAAAAAGAATCAGGGACAAAAAGAATATTTCTGAGAGAAAGCAATCCCGTAGAAAACCGGACTTGGATTAATGGACGTTTTTGGTTTTTAATTAATTTAAAAAATCTAATAGTCAAACAATCTAAATATCTAAAAATCTTTCCTAAATTTGCCCTGTCTCAAAGGGGTGCTCTAAATAACGAGCTGAGATCATACCCAAAGAACCTGAGCAAGTAATGTTGCTAAGGGAAAAAACGACAATTTTAGCGTATACACTATATTTTGTCGTGAAACATTTATTAATTTAACAAAAGAATAATTCCCCCTTTTATTTGTAATTCTTTTACAGATGAAAACTTTTTTTTTAGGTGCTAAGGCACAAAAGCACAAAGGTTCTAAGTTTCATAAAATGAGCGTAACCAAATCTGTTTTTTTTCTTCTATTCTCTTTCTTCTATTCTCTTTCTTCTATTTCGCAGGAGCAGGATTCAACCAAAGTCAATAAGCTCGACGACGTTTTAGTTTCAGCAGTTCGTGTTACTTCAAAAACTCCGGTTACTTTTAGTAATATGGATAAAAAAGAAATTAAATTCAGAAATCTGGGACAGGATATTCCCGTTTTAATGAATTATTTACCATCTGTAGTTACCACTTCTGACGCAGGAGGCGGAATAGGATACACCGGTATCAGAGTCCGCGGAAGTGACGCTACAAGGGTAAATGTGACCATCAACGGAATTCCGTATAACGATTCTGAAAGCCAGGGAACTTTCTGGGTAAATATGCCTGATTTTGCCTCATCTGTAGAAAGTCTGCAGTTGCAGCGCGGTGTAGGGACCTCGACAAATGGTTCGGGAGCTTTTGGAGCGAGTTTAAATATGCTTACAGATAGTTATGCTTCAAAACCAACCGGAGAAATTTCGAGTTCTTTCGGGAGTTTCAATTCAAATAAAAATACGGTGAAATTCAGCACAGGTTTATTAAACGATCATTTTGAATTGGCCGGACGTTTGTCTACCATTAAATCGGATGGTTATGTAGATCGGGCGAGCTCTGATTTAAAATCGTATTTTCTACAAGGAACGTATGTTGGAAAAACGACTTTAATTAAAGCGTTAGTTTTTGGCGGAACCGAAAAAACATACCAGTCCTGGAACGGAATTGATGCTGAGACATTAAATTCAGACCGTACTTACAATTCTGCAGGGAAGTATAAAGATGAGGCAGGAAATGTTCATTTCTACGACAACGAAACGGATAATTACAAACAAAACCATTATCAATTGCATTGGAGTGAATCATGGTCTGATAAGTGGAGCAGTAACTTAGCTTTGCATTATACAAAAGGATTAGGGTATTATGAAAATTATAAATACGATGAACCAATTGCCGGATACGGGCCAATTCAGCCTACAAAAATGGTTGAAAACGATATGGGCGAACTAGTTCCGGGAACTGATCTAATACGTCAGAAATGGTTAGACAATGATTTTTACGGGACCACTTTCTCGGTAAAATACAAAGAAGAAAAACTGGATGTTATTGTTGGCGGAGGCAGGAATAAATACGAAGGAGATCATTATGGAAAAGTAATCTGGGCAAGAAATTCAGCGCAGTCAGAATTAGGGGATCATTATTACGATGATTATTCAACAAAAACGGATGGAAATATTTTCGCTAAAGCAAATTATCAGTTTACAGAAAAATTGAGTTTCTATGGCGACTTACAATACCGACGAGTACAATACAAAGCCAATAGTGCCGAAACAGGCCTGGTGAACGACACATTCAATTTCTTTAATCCAAAAGCAGGATTAAATTACGAAATCAATGAGAAAAATACTCTTTACTTTTCGTACGCACGTGCTAATCGTGAACCTAACAGAACCGATTATGAAGGCGGAAATGTGAAACCTGAAAAATTAAATGATTTTGAATTAGGATGGAGATTCAATTCAGAGAATTTTCAATTGAATTCTAATTTCTACTATATGGGGTATAAAGACCAATTAATCTTAACCGGAAGATTAGATGATGTTGGAGCGCCAATTCGTGCCAATACCGAAAAAAGTTACCGTTTAGGATTTGAAGTTGATGCTACGATAAAGCTTTCAGAAAAATTCCTTCTTAGGCCAAACTTCACTTTAAGCAGCAATAAAAATGTTGACTTAGCTGTTGAAGGACAATACTACGGAACAACAGATATTGCTTATTCGCCAAATGTTATTGCCGGAAATATTATTGTGTACAGCCCAATAGAGAGTTTACACGTTTCATTATTACAAAAATATGTTGGTGAGCAATATATGAACAATATCGAATTGCCTGCAGCAAAGCTGGCAGACTATTTTGTAAATGATTTGAATGTATCTTACGAGATAAAACCAAAATCGGTTTTCAAATCTATTATGATTACGGGTTTAGTAAATAATATTCTGGATAAAAAATATGTGTCAAACGGAGCCATGTGGGATATCTATCCATACTATTATCCACAGGCAGGGATTAATTTCCTGGCCGGACTGACATTGAAGTTTTAGAAATAAGTTAAAAATGAAAAAGCCTGAAGACATAAATCTTCAGGCTTTTTTATGCGTTTATCGGGTAATTTTATAAATAAATATTTGTTAAACATAAGTTAAAAATTAAGTTTATTCTTATTTATTATTGTTTGTTTTTTATGTTTGAAATGGTTAACCAAAACATATTTATAAATTTTAAACCTTTTAAATTATGAAAAAAATAATTTTTACTGCTTTTGCAGTAGTAGTGTTTAATGGAATTTCGATGGCGAATTCAATTATACAAACTGAAGATAAGATGAAAATTGATAAAGTTTCTTATCAGGATTGTAATGTTTGGGCAATGAATTTTTGTGAGGAAATAAATGGCTGGCATAGCAATAATAGTATTAATTCATATAATACTTATAGAACAATGGTGGAGTTTTGTGAATCATTTGAGAGTCAATACCTTCAGCCTATAGAAGATAATTTCATAGGAATTGAAGGAGGAATAATAGAAGTTATACAACCATAACGATTTATTAAATTTTTAATTGGCATATAGGGCTTTGAATTGACAAGGCCCTTTTAATTTTAAAATAAGATATAATGAAAAAATACATAACGAGTATCATTTTTTTGTGTTGTTTAAATTTGAATAGTCAAGTTTCTTCAGGAAAAATCACATATAATATTCAGGCGCCAGATATTGATACAAAATCAAACGACCCTAAATCTGTTATGTTGAAAAAACTGATCATAGAAAATGCAAGAAATCAATCTTTTGTTTTAGAGTTTAACAAAAATAAGTCAAGTTTTAAAAGAAGCATGAAACTGAACTTATTATCAGACAAAGAAAAAATGATTGATAAAATTACTTCTGGACTTATCACAATATCCTATAACTGTTTTTTTGATCAAAATGCTGAAAATTATATTTTGCAGACTGAAGATGGAATCTTGGTTCGGAAACCTTTTAAGTCTTTAGATTGGGAAATATTTACAGAAAGTAAAATGATTGATAATTATTTGTGTTATAAGGCATTATGCTATAAAAAAAATGTGAATATGAAGGGTGAAGAAAAAAATAGCCTGGTGACCGCTTGGTTCTCGCCAGAACTGCCCTATAGTTATGGACCTAAAGAGTTTTATGGACTACCAGGATTAATTTTAGAGCTACAAGAAGGGAAAATCATTTTTTATGCTACTGAAATATCTATTATTGATTTAAAAAAAGAGATAGATTTTCCGAAAGGAAAGACAATTACGGAAGAGGAATACCGTAGAGGTGCATTGGTACAACAATATTAGTATCAGGTTTTTTCTCTCATCTTAGTAAACAAAAGCTGTTATTGTGATAGTTTCCAATGAAGCTAAACTTTAATCTTAAACAAATTTTGATTTGATTATTTTTAAATTGTATATGAAATGGATAAAATAAAGTTTGTTTTAAGTTTTGCAGTATTGTTATTGGGAAATATTTTAATAACTCAAAAAATATACTGCCAATCAAATTTAGATATTAATAAAGTTATTTATAGACTTAGGCCTCCTGAAGGAGTAAAAGATAAAGAATTCAATAAAGAGGAAATTGATGATATGTTGAAATTTGAACAGGCTTATGAAAGAGTTGAATGTGAGCTTTATTATACAAAAAGTAAAAGTGTTTTTACTATTATTGAAAAACCGCTTTCTTATGAAAATCTTGATTATTATGTCTTAGTCGCATCGCTTGTTAGTAATAAATATTATCTAAATCTAGATAGCCAAAAAAAAATATGTTATGAAGAATTTCGAAAAAGTATAATGGCACAAAGATATTGATATGAAATACTTTATGTTCTTTTTTTTGTTTATTTTCTCACTTTCATATTCCCAAACAAGAACTTTCGTAGGAATCGTATCTGATGAAACGCTAAAACCTTTAGAATCTGCCAATGTTATTGCTAAGCCTTTGCAGGAAAAAGCAAATTTAAAATTTGCTATTGCAGATAATAAAGGACGTTATCGATTGGAGCTTGAAAAAGAGGTAAAATATGAAATTACAGTTTCCTATATTGGTTATGTTGAAGAGGTTTTTATTCTTGAATCCTCTTCAGACATAACGATACACGATTTTCGTCTTAAAGCAACTGGCGAAAACCTTAAAGAAATTGTCATCAAACACGAGTTTAAACCTATTGTTGTTAAAAAAGATACTTTAGTGTTCGATGTTAATAGTTTTGCGAATGGAAATGAACGCAAGATGAAAGAAATCCTTGAAAAACTGCCAGGTGTTGAGGTCGATAAAAACGGAACGGTTACTGTGCAGGGTAAAAAAGTAACCAAAATGCTGGTAGAAGGAAAGTCCTTTTTTGGAGGTGGTTCTAAACTGGCCGTAGAAAATATCCCTGCAGATGCCTTAGATAAAATTGAAGTTATAGATCATTTTAATGAAGTAGGTTTTATGAAACAGGTCTCAGATAGCGATGACCTGGCAATGAATGTAAAGCTTAAAGAAGATAAAAAGAAATTTGTTTTTGGAGATATAGAGGCAAGTGCCGAAGCTGGGGCAGGCGATAATGGGTTTTACCTTGCCCATGCAGCTTTGTTTTATTACAGTCCAAAAACAAATATAAGTTTTATAGGCGATGCAAATACCATTGGCAAAAGCACTTTTACGTTTGAGGATTTAATGCGGTTTGATGGTGGAGTAAGTAGTTTTCTTTCTGGTAGAAAATCATTATCAAATTTATATTCTTTTTCTAATGATAATACTGATGTAGTCAGGAACAAATCGCAATTTGGGGCAGTTAATTTTAGTCATGATGTTTCTTCTAAACTTTCTGTTTCAGGTTTTAGTATATTTTCTAAAGTTTTAATGGCTTCAGGAATAGACAGCAAGAATGAATATTTAAATAATAGTACAATTACTTTTGAAAGTAAAAACAGAAATGCAGAAAATACCTCAGTATTAGGAATAGGAAATGTAAAATTAGATTATTCGCCCTCTACTAAAGAAAAATGGTATTACAATGGACAGTATCAATCAAGCACAAATGATTTGATGAGCACCCTGAATTCACTAACAAATTTAGGCTCCAGTATTTTTGAAACGATGAATAAATCCGATAACGCTTCTGTAAAGCAATATATTGAATGGCATAAAAATTACAATAAAAATAATACTACAACATTTGTTATTAATCAGGCCTATACTAAAATTACACCAATAAATAATTGGTTTACAAATGAATCCTTTTTACAAGGATTAATACCTTTAGAAAAAGATGATACTTATACACTCAATCAGATAAAAAAAACGGAGGTAAATAGTATCGATGCACTTTTTAAATATTATTGGATTATAAATAACTCCAACCATTTATACGCCCATATTGGTAATAACCATGAATCTTCTAATTTTAAAACATCAGAAAAGCAGATTTTAACAGATGGTTCTATTAATGATTTTGCAGATGCCGGTTTTGGTAACAATATTAAATATAAGCTAAATGATGCTTATGTAGGTTTAGAATATAAATTTAAAATAGGTAAATGGGTTAACAAACCTGGTCTTTATTTGCATTGGTATCAATTAAATACTAATCAGAATACAGGTAATAATACAGTTTCAAAGACGCTATTTCAGCCGCAATGGAATAGTGATTATGAATTTAATAAATCAGAGACCTTAAATTTTACTTATAAATTAGAAAATAAATTTCCAGAGGTAAACCAGCTGGCAGACAGATACACTTTAGAATTTTATAATGCTGTATTTAAAGGTAATGCATTATTACAAAATGAAAAATATCACTCAGCTAATTTGCGTTATTCAAAAATGAATTCCTATAGAGGAATTATGTGGAATGGGATGCTGAATTATTCTCAAAAAGTAAAAGTAATTCGAAATGAAATTCAATTAGATGGAATAAATCAATTTAACACTCCGGTTTTGACTGATAATCCCGAAACTAGTATTGGTTTTAATGGTTCAGTTTCTAAGCGAATTTATCGATTTAATTTGAAATTGAATACAAGGTTATCATGGTTTGAATATTCGCAAACTTTAAATGAAATTACCACAACTAATAGAAGGGATAATCAGAATATTGGTTTGGTTTTTAAAACAGCAAATAAAAAGTGGCCGGATATTAGTGTCGGTTATAATAAAGGATTTAGCAGTTTTTCAGGTTTGACAAAATCTCACTTTCAGACTGATGCTTTAACAGGGGCATTCGAAGCTGCTTTTTTTAAATTTTTGACCTATAAAATTAATTATGATTACCTAAGAAATAAAGATAGCAGAAATCAATCTAACTACTATGATATGATAGATACTTCATTGTTTTATCAGAAAAAAAATAATCCCTTTGGTTTTCAGTTAAGTGTGACTAATTTACTGGATCTAAAAAAGAAATATACTAATAAGTTTTCAGATTATATAATTAGCGAACAGTCAACTTATATTTTACCTCGGGCTATTATGTTTTCAATATCTTATAAATTGTAGTAAGTTCTAATTATAAACGTGAATCACAGTTCCGCTTACTTCAACACGATATTGTTTTAGTGGGTATTCTTTTCCGCCAAGTCCGGTAAACAAACTATATTCTGTTTTGTCGCACGAGCAAACAGCATTGATGCCGTTTAGGGTCATGGCATTGCATGAAGTGATGGCCTGATTGGGACAGGCAGCATCAAATGCGTTATAACCGCTTCCGGCATTAAAAATAATAATTCCTTTTGCTCCGTAGTTAGGAACTATAACGCCATTACTTACAAACTTAAGATTTGAATAAGCAGGCAAATTCATGTCAACAGACAAATTGACCGCATAACTTGGAATGTAAGGATTTTTGTTGCTGATACCATTATCACTACAAGAGAAAAGAACAGAAACAAATACAATTAAGACCCAGAATTTTTTCATTATTTTAATAAGAATTAGTGAAACAAAAATAAAATATTTAGATTTGAAATCTATATGATTAACATATAATTATGTACTATAAAAAATAATAGTATATTTGTAATACAAAATCCCATCCCAATGGGATTTTTTGTATTTATATAAACGATGAAGTTATGAGTAAAGTATCTTATTATACAGCAGAAGGATTAAAAAAATTAAAAGATGAGTTGGAGCATTTAAAAAGTGTAATGCGTCCTAAGGCATCTCAAGATATAGCAGAAGCAAGAGATAAAGGTGATTTGTCTGAAAACGCCGAATATGATGCAGCAAAAGAAGCACAGGGTTTGTTAGAAATGAGAATTGCTAAACTCGAAGAAGTGTACTCTAATGCAAGATTAATAGACGAATCGCAACTTGATGTTTCTAAAGCATTGGTGCTTTCTAATGTGAAAATAAAAAACCAAAGCAACGGAATGGAAATGAAATACACACTTGTTGCTGAAAGTGAAGCGGATTTAAAAACCGGAAAAATCTCTGTAACCTCTCCTATTGGAAAAGGTTTACTGGGAAAATCTGTTGGAGAAGTAGCCGAAATTACAGTACCAAACGGAGTTTTGAAATTCGAAATATTAGAAATTACAAGAGACTAAATAGTTCTAAAAGTTTAACCGTTTATTTTCTAATCGGTTAAACGGATAAATGATTAAACGGATAAACAATGTCAATATTTACCAAAATAGTAAACGGAGAAATTCCTTCATATAAAATTGCTGAAGATGATCATTATCTGGCTTTTTTAGATGTAAACCCAAATGCAAAGGGACACACGCTATGTATTCCAAAACAAGAAATCGATAAGATTTTTGATATGGAAGATGAGTTGTATTTAGGATTGATGAAATTTTCTAAGAAAATTGCAATTGCTTTAGAAAAAACGGTTCCCTGCAAAAGAGTCGGAATGGCAGTGGTAGGTTTAGAAGTTCCCCATGCACACGTACATTTAATTCCGTTAAACGAAATGGATGAAATGCGTTTTCACAATAAAGTATCACTTTCTAAAGAAGAATTTGGAGCATTGGCTAAAAGCATTCAGGCGAATTTGTAAAATTCAGAAATGCTTTTTTGAGGTATTCAGGTTGGGCTAAAGCGAAACAAACCTCTCATTTTAGAATGTAAAAGAATTTTGTACGAGCGAGGTTTAACAGTCAAAATAAAAAGATAAAGTGTAGTAAAGTAATTTGCTACACTTTTTTATTTAGCGAAATCTGAAAAGTAGTTCCTTTTCCAATCTCAGAATGCAAAACTTTTATTTTTCCGCTATGATATTCTTCGACTATTCTTTTGGTTAAAGAAAGCCCTAATCCCCAACCGCGTTTTTTAGTCGTAAAACCAGGTTCAAAAATCCTTTTGAATTGCTTTTTTTGAATTCCGGTTCCGGAATCTTTCACGTTTATTTTTACATGATGCGCATCTTGTTCAATTTGCAGATCCAGAGTCCCCTTTCCTTTCATGGCATCGATCGCATTTTTAACGAGATTTTCGATAGTCCAGCTATGTAAAGTCGGATTTATCATTCCTAAAATAGGTTCTTTTGGCCCGTGATAAGAAAAAGTAACTTGTTTAGAAAAACGAGATTGTAAATATTCATAGGAATTCAAAGTTTCAGTCACAATATCATGTGCCTCTAAAACAGGAACAGAACCTATTTTAGAAAAACGATCTGTAATAGTTTGAAGCCGTTCAATATCTTTTTCAATTTCTAAGGTTATAGATGGGTCAATTTCTTCGGTTTTTAATATTTCCACCCAACCTATTAAAGAAGATAATGGCGTTCCAATTTGATGCGCTGTTTCTTTTGCCATTCCGGCCCATAGTTTGTTTTGAGTCGCCATTTTGGTACTCTTGTAAAAATTATAAATCAAAGCGCCAAACAAAAAAATAATCAGTAACAGGGCAACAGGATAATATTTAAGTTTATTGAGTAAAGCAGAATTACCATAATATAGTTCCTGATGCTTTCCGGGAGCGTATTCAATGACAATTGGATCATTTTCGTTTTTTAAATTATTTAAGTACGAAACAGACTTTTCTTTGTTTTGAAGAATTTCTTCCGGAACATTTACAGAACTGATAACTTTGTCATACATGGTTAGCATAACGGGTACAGAAGTATTATTGTTTATAATCTCAAGAGGTAAATCCAGGTCAGTATTCTCATCTGCATTTACCAATGTCTTCTGTGCATCTGCCCAAAGATTCATTTTTAGCCTTTCTTCATTTTTAAAAATTTGAAAAAAAGTATAGGTGTTCCAAAGAATCAAAGAAATGATTGAAAAGGAAATGAAAATGATTACCCAACGAGTTGTATTTCTACTTTCAGAAAAACGCATAAACTAATTTTTGAGGTATAAATATAACGAAATAAACACATGTAATATTTTGTAAAGCTTTAAAGATTTTTTTGTTTTTAAGGCTAAAGTATTTCTTTGGCAGAAACGATTTCTCTACTTTTGTGGTTGCCGGAATGAGATTCGGTTAAAAAGAAGAAATATGATTAGCATCGACCCAAAAGAGATACCAACGGCAAAATTACATGGTTACTTACAAAGTGCCGTAGGACCACGACCAATCGCTTTTGCAAGTACAATAAGTGCAAAGGGAATTCCCAATTTGTCGCCATTTAGTTTCTTTAATGTTTTCAGTGCCAATCCGCCTATTTTGATTTTTTCGCCGGCACGTCGTGTGCGTGACAATACGGTAAAGCATACGCTGGTCAATGCCGAAGCAACTCGCGAAGTTGTGATCAACGTCGTCAATTATGATTTAGTACAGCAAACATCATTAGCCAGTACAGAATATGCTGAAGGAGTAAATGAATTTATAAAAGCAGGGCTAACACAAATTTCGTCAGATTTAGTAAAACCCTACCGTGTAAAAGAGTCTCCGGTGCAGTTTGAGTGTAAAGTCACGCAGATTATTTCGTTAGGAGATCAGGGCGGAGCCGGAAATCTGATTCTTTGTGAAGTAGTTAAAATGCATATTCATGAAGCTGTTTTAGACGAAAGCGGCGCTATTGACCAACACAAAATTGATCTGGTTTCGAGATTAGGAAGTAACTGGTATTCAAGATCAAATGAAGGACTTTTTGAAGTGCCAAAACCACTAACAACTTTAGGGGTTGGCGTAGATGTAATTCCAAATTTCATTAAAGAAAGCCCCGTTTTTAGCGGAAATGATCTTGGAAAATTAGGTAACATAGAAGCCTTGCCTACAACAGAAGAAGTTAGTATATTTGTGAAAGAAAACTTTTCGGTAAAAGGAGTATTAAGTTCCGATGATCAGGAAAAGATACATTTAGAAGCGAAAAAATATCTTAATAATGATGATATTTTATCAGCATGGAAAGTGCTTTTAGCAAAAAAAATAGAAAAGAAACAATAATTAATATAGAAGAAGATGGAAGTTACAGGAAAAGTAAAAGTGGTTAACCCAGAGCAACAAGTTAGTGCTGCATTTAAAAAAAGAGAGTTGGTTGTTACCACAGATGAGCAGTATCCACAGCATATTTTGATCGAATTTACACAAGATAAATGCGATTTATTAAGTAGCTACAAACAAGGAGAGGCAGTAAAAGTTTCTATCAATTTAAGAGGAAGAGAATGGGTTAATCCACAAGGAGAAACCAGATATTTCAATAGTATTCAAGGTTGGAGAATCGAAAGAGTAGCACCAGAAGGACCTGGGCAAACTCCTCCAATGCCTGCTGCTGAAGCTTTTGCACCAGCAACTAATTTGAACGAAGACGAACCAGACGATTTACCTTTCTAAAAAGGTTTAAGTTCCAAAAACAAAATTCCAAATTCCAATTCATAAAATATGTAATTGGAGTTTGGAATTTTGTTTTTACGCTCAGTTTGTGTTAGTTCTTTGTCAAAGTTTGAAACTTTGACAAAGAAACTGCTCAATTTGGTGTTTGGAATTTAAAAAATTAGAATTTATTTAAAAGATGTATTATATAATCAAAGACTTATTTTTTCCTCCAGTTTCAGAAGCCGATGAAGAAGGCATTCTGGCAATTGGCGGCGATTTAGATCCGGAAAGATTAAAGTTAGCTTACAAAAGCGGCATATTTCCCTGGTTTAACGAAGGAGATCCAATTATTTGGTGGTCGCCGGATCCACGAATGGTCCTGTTTTTAGAAGAATTGATTGTGTCTAAAAGTATGCGAAACATCATAAACCGGAATCAGTTTAAAGTCACTTTTAATCAAAATTTTAAAGCGGTAATTTCCAATTGCCAAAAAATAAAACGGGATGGTCAAAACGGGACCTGGATCTCAAATGACATGATTGATGCGTATTGCAAACTAAATGAAGAAGGAATTGCAAAATCTGTTGAGGTTTGGCAGGATGAGGTTTTAGTAGGTGGTTTGTATGGTATTGATTTAGGCCATGTTTTTTGTGGTGAAAGTATGTTCTCTAAAGTATCAAATGCATCAAAAGTTGCTTTTATCGCTTTGGTGAATTATTTAAAGAAAGAGAATTACAAACTTTTAGATTGTCAGGTTTATAATCCGCATTTGGAGAGTTTAGGTTGTCGCGAAATTGATCGTGAAGAATTTATGTCTATTTTAGAAAACAAAGCGTAATGAGTGCAAGTTATAGTGTAAAAGAAATTTATATTTATCCGATAAAAAGCTTAGCGGGAATTAGTTGCCAGAATGCTTTAGCAGAAGAAATGGGATTTGAAAATGATCGAAGATGGATGTTGATTGACTCTGAAAATCAATTTATAACACAAAGAGAACATCGAATCTTAAGTCAGTTTTACCCGCAAATTTCAGATGGGAAAATCAGTATTGTTTTTCAGGAGCATAAGCATGAATTTTCTATTAAGGAGCACCTAGATGATCCTGTAAAAGTGAATGTTTGGGATGATAAAAGTGAAGTAGTTGAGGTAAATCATTCAACTTCTAAATGGTTCAGCGAACGTTTGGGTTTTGAATGTAAGCTGGTTAAAATCATTAAATCCGGAGATCGTAAACATGAAAGTTCACGATTAAAAGAAATCTTTAATGTAAGTCTTGCCGATGGTTACCCATATTTAATGATCGGAAGTCAAAGTTTAGATTTTTTAAATGAAAAATTAGCAGATAAAATTACCATTTTAAGATTTCGCCCAAATATTCTAATAAGCTCCCAAACTCCTCATGAAGAAGATGATTTTACAACTTTTAAAATAGGAGAAGTAGAATTTAAAAACGTAAAACCCTGTGGAAGATGTATCATGGTGAATAATGATCCTGAAAATGGTAAATTAAAAAAAGAACCTCTCAAAACCTTAAGTAAATATCGAGTAGTGGATAATTCCGTTTTATTTGGAACCAATATTGTGAGTTTAAATTCGGGAGTTATTAGTGTTGGAGATGAAATTGTTTTTAGAAATTCAATTTTGTGAAGCTGTAATTCAACGTGTTAAAGAGAACTAATTCATTTTTTAAGGTAGGTAATCCTAAAATTAGCTTCAGCGTTTCATGCGCCATCATAGTGCCAATAATTCCGGGTAAAGTTCCCAGAACACCATTTAAATTACAATTCGGAACATCTTTTGGATCTGGCATTTCGGGAAATAAATCACGCAAATTTTTACTTCCTTTATGATTAAAAATTGCAATTTGTCCTTCAAATTTTAAAATACTACCGTAAACCAATGTTTTTTGTAAAGCAACGCAAGTATCATTTACTAAATAACGTGTTGCAAAATTATCCGAACCATCTACGACAATATCATATTGCTGAATAATTTTTGATGCGTTTTCGATTGTCATTTTTTCCGGAATTGCAACGACTTTGATCAACGGATTTAGCTTTGAAACTACTTCTTTGGCAACAAGAGCTTTTTCGTGACCAATTTCATTTTCAGTATATAAAATCTGTCTGTGTAAATTATGAATTTCGATTGTATCAAAATCCATAATGCCAATAAAACCAACACCTGCAGTTGCAATATATTGCAGAATCGGACAACCTAGACCGCCCGCTCCAATTACCAAAACTTTTGCTTTTTTTAGTTTTTCCTGACCTTCATCCCCAATTTCAGGTAATATGGTTTGTCTGTTGTAACGAAGAAATTCTTTTATGATACTCATTTTGTAAATTGTAAAAGGTAAAATGTGATTTGTAAAACCTGAAACCTGAAACTTGTAACTTCAAATGTTAAACCTGATAACTAAAATTTTTGTCCCAATCTTTCCAAACGGCTTCGTAGCCTGAATTTGTGATGATTTGCGCGATTTCTTTTGCTGAACGTTCATCACTTATTTCGAATTGTTCCAAAGATTGCGGGTCAACTACATAACCACCCGGATTGGTTTTAGAACCTGCACTCATACTCGTAACTCCAATAGGGATAATGTTGTTTCTGAATTTTTCATTTTCCCGGGTCGAAATTGAGATTTCAAGATCTTCATTCCATAAACGGTACGCACAAATAAGTTGTGTTAAATCCTTATCATCCATAATGAAATTGGGTTCGATAATCCCTTCCGCAGGACGTAATCTCGGAAAAGAAACCGAATATTTAGTCTGCCAGTATTTCTTTTGAAGATAATCAAGATGCAGGGCATTAAAGAAACTATCTGTCCGCCAATCTTCCAAACCTAATAAAACGCCCAGGCCTATTTTATGAATTCCTGCGGTTCCAATTCGGTCAGGAGTTTCCAGTCTATAATCGAAATTTGATTTTTTGCCTTTGGTATGGTATTTTTTGTAAACTTCCTGATGATAGGTTTCCTGATACACTAAAACCGAATAAACTCCGACTTCATGCAAACGCTCATAATCTTCTGTGGAAAGTGGCTGAACTTCAACAGAAATAATCGAAAACTCTTTCCTGATTAAAGTAATGGCATTCAGAAAATAATTAATATTCACGGTATAATTTGCTTCACCTGTAACCAGTAAGACGTGATCAAAACCTGTGTTTTTTAATGCTTCCACTTCAAGTTTAATTTCGGTATCAGAAAGGGTTTTTCGTTTGATTTTATTGTCTAAACTAAACCCACAGTAGGTACAAATGTTCTGACACTCGTTACTTAGATAAAGTGGTGCATACATTTGAATAGTCTTGCCAAAACGTTTTTTGGTGATTTCATGGCATTCCTGCGCCATTTGCTCTAAATAGTTTTGGGCAACGGGAGAAATCAGAATTAGAAAATCATCGAGATGTCGTTTGGTTTTGGCCAAAGAACGTTCTACATCTTTTGATGTGGTTTGATATATTTTTGATTGGATGGTATCCCAATCGTATTGTTCAAAAACCGACTTAAATGTTTTCATAGTTTTTTAACCGCAAAGAGCGCGGAGATTTACGCAAGGTTTGCAAAGCTTTGCGTTCTTAGCGCTTTTCTTTGCGGACTTTGCGGTTAAATTATTTATTAGTCATATAAAAAAGAGGTTAGCGGACTAGAAGCAATTGCATAATTTTGCTGATGAGCAATTTTAGCCTCAAAAGCTTTTCGCCCTGCAATAACAGCTTCTCGAAAAGCCTCTGCCATTAGTTTTGGGTTTCCTGCTACGGCAATAGCGGTATTCACCAAAACAGCATCAGCGCCAATTTCCATTGCTTTTGCAGCGTCAGACGGAGAACCAATTCCGGCGTCGATGATAACCGGAACATTGCTTTGCTCCATTATAATCTCCAGAAAATCGATTGTCTTTAAACCTTTATTGCTTCCAATAGGAGAACCTAAAGGCATCACGGCAGTTGTTCCGGCATTCTCTAAATGTTTACATAAAACAGGATCTGCATGAATATAAGGCAAAACAAAAAATCCAAGTTTAGCCAATTCTTCTGTTGCCTTTAGAGTTTCTATCGGATCCGGCATTAAGTATTTTGGATCCGGATGAATCTCTAGTTTTAGCCAGTTGGTTTCTAAAGCTTCTCTTGCTAATTGTGCAGCAAAAACGGCTTCTTTGGCATTTCTGGCTCCCGAAGTATTAGGTAATAAATGAATATTCGGATGTTGTAAATGCGATAAAATAGCATCGGTTTCTGTTTCTAAATCAATGCGTTTTAGGGCAACAGTAACCAATTCGCTTCCTGATGCTAAAATGGCTTCTTCCATTTGTCTGTTCGACCCAAATTTCCCGGTTCCTAAAAACAGGCGGGAGGTTAGGGTTTTATCTCCAATTTTAAACAATGACGTTTGCATATAACTTTTCGTTTAGTAGTTGAATTAATTTCTTTTTCTGATCGCTATTTGTGATCATTCCGGAAACTGCGATACCATGAATTCCGGTTTCCATTAAGGAATTTAGATCCTCTAATTCGATTCCTCCAATAGCATAAACCGGAATTTTGAGATCGGTACGTTTCATTTTTTGAAGAATCTCAAAGTAGCCTGACAAACCTAGAACAGGGCTTAATTTTTCTTTTGTACGGGTAAATCTAAAAGGACCTAAGCCAATATAGTCACAGCCATTTTTCACATGATTCTCAATATCTTCAAAAGTATTTGCTGTACCGCCTATAATTTTTGTATTACCCAAAATAGCTCTGGCTTCATCAATTTTCATGTCTGACAGCCCTAAATGTACTCCGTCTGCCGCTATTTGTTGAGCGAGATACAGATTGTCGTTTACAATAAAATTGGCCAGATACTCTTCGCATAAAAACTTTACAGCCTCCGCTAAAGCAAAAGTGTTTTTAGTAGTCTGATCCTTAAATCGCATTTGTATCCAATCGCAACCGGCATCTAATGCACGATGAATATTGTACAATTGTTCTTCTATGGTTTTTCCTTGTGAAATGTATTGTAGTTTATGGTACATAATGATAGCCTATTAAGGTTGAAGTTGAACTCAGGTATTTTTCAATGTAGGTTTTAGCATTTTTGCAAGCTTCTTTTTTGAATTGATTTAGGGCTAAATTTGCGGCAATGGCAGAGGATAAAACACAACCGGAACCATGTTTCCCGAAGCATTCTTTAGCAGATGGAAGCAAATCAATAATTTCATCTTTTAGAAATAATCGATCTGTTCCAATTTCAGAAGGATTGTGCCCGCCTTTTAATAAAACAGAAGTTGAGATTTCATTTTTAAGCCAAAGTTTATTCGAAATAAAACCCGGAAACAAAATTTCTATTTCATTATAGTTAGGTGTAATCAAGTCGATTTTGGATAGCATTTTATTCAAATCCAATTGATCTTCAATCGTCATAAATTCGAATGCTGTAGTTGATTTTAAAACCGGATCCCAAACAATTTTTGTGGCTGGTGATACTACTTTTATGGTCGACAGGATTTGGTTTAGATAATGTAAAGAGGGAACAATTCCAATTTTGACAGCTTTGATTTCATAGTTTTTAAATAATTTTTCAATAGATCGAATTACAAAACTCAAATCTGTCCATTCGATTTCAAAAAACTCGTTTTCAGTCTGGATGGTATTGGCGGTTGTTATGGCAAATCCGGTAACCTGATGCTGTTCGAATGTTTTGATATCAGCCAAAACACCAGCACCGCCAGATGGGTCAAAACCTGCTATGCTAAGTACAATTGGGCGATTTGCTGACATAATTTGAATTGTTTTATTGGGTTTTCGTTATTCCAGATGCTTCCTAAAAGAGCTATATTGTCAAAACCATTTTCAAGAGTTTTTGGGATGTTTTTAGCATCAATTCCGCCAAGAGCGACAAGTTTTGTTTTATGATTTGTTCTTGATTTTAAAGCTTCAAAAAGGTTCTCTTTTGGATGATAATCTTCTTTAGAAATACTTTGATAAACAGGACTTAGAAATGCATAATCAAAATTATTTTCTAATGAATTGAAATCTTCGATAGCATGTGTTGATGTTGAAAATATCCTTTGATCATGATTAATTGAAAAACTATCTTTCCGTTCCTTTTCAGAAAAATGAATTCGGTTAATGCCAAAATCTTCAGCTAAATCATGATGATTGTGTAATACCAAATTCGATCTATATTCCAGTTTTATCTGATGAATAAATTGAGCCATTTCTATCTTAGAAAAATCGGGTTTCCTGATATGAAGCAAAGACAATCCCTCTTCAAATAAAGAATCAATAATGCTGATTTCATTTGCAATAACAGAAGGATTTGTAATTACGATCATACTCTGTATTCTTTACTCTTTTTTCTATATTCTAAAAAAATTAAATATAAATCTCTTTCCCTTGCTCGATAAACTCTTCTGATTTTTCCTGCATGCCTTTTTCGGCAGCAGCAACGTCACGAATTTCCTGAGATATTTTCATAGAACAGAATTTTGGGCCACACATCGAACAGAAATGGGCCACTTTTGCACCATCGGCAGGAAGTGTTTCATCGTGAAATTCTCTGGCTGTGTCAGGGTCTAATGATAAATTAAACTGATCTTCCCAACGGAATTCGAAGCGGGCTTTGCTTAAGGCATTATCACGATATTGTGCTCCCGGATGACCTTTGGCCAAATCAGCAGCATGAGCTGAAATTTTATAAGTAATCACACCGTCTTTGACATCTTTTTTGTTGGGTAAGCCAAGGTGTTCTTTTGGCGTAACATAACATAGCATAGCACAACCATACCATCCAATCATCGCAGCTCCAATTGCAGATGTGATGTGATCGTAACCTGGTGCAATATCTGTAGTTAGCGGGCCCAAAGTATAAAATGGGGCTTCATGACAATGTTCTAATTGTTTGTCCATGTTTTCCTTAATCATGTGCATGGGTACGTGACCAGGCCCCTCAATAAAAACCTGAACATCATGTTTCCAGGCAATTTTTGTCAGTTCACCTAATGTTTCCAGTTCTGCAAATTGAGCTGCATCATTGGCATCTGCAATAGAGCCCGGACGTAAACCATCGCCTAAAGAAAAAGCAACATCATATTGTTTCATGATTTCGCAAATTTCCTCGAAATGAGTATATAAGAAGTTTTCTTTATGATGGAATAAACACCATTTTGCCATAATTGATCCGCCACGCGAAACGATTCCTGTGACACGATCGGCAGTTAAGTGAATGTAACGCAACAAAACTCCGGCATGAATCGTGAAATACGAAACACCTTGTTCTGCCTGTTCGATCAGGGTATCACGGAAAACTTCCCAGGTTAAATCTTCGGCAATTCCTTTTACTTTTTCTAAAGCCTGGTAGATAGGAACAGTACCAATAGGGACTGGCGAATTACGAATAATCCATTCTCTGGTTTCGTGGATGTTTTTTCCTGTCGATAAATCCATGATTGTATCTGCTCCCCAACGACAAGCCCAGACTGCTTTTTCAACTTCTTCTTCAATGCTTGATGTTACGGCGCTGTTCCCGATATTGGCGTTTATTTTTACTAAAAAATTGCGGCCAACAATCATTGGTTCACTTTCGGGATGGTTGATATTGTTTGGGATTATGGCTCTTCCGCAAGCGACTTCACTACGCACAAATTCCGGCGTGATTTTGCTTTTTGGTGTGTTGGCTCCAAAACTATGTCCGTTATGCTGACATTTCATGGCGCTGGTTTGCTCGTTTAAAAGTTCGATGCGTTGGTTTTCGCGAATCGCGATATATTCCATTTCAGGGGTTATGATGCCTTGTTTGGCGTAATAGAGTTGTGTTACATTTGCTCCTTTTTTTGCACGTTTTGGCTGATGTAAATATTCGAAACGAAGATGATTTAAACTTTCATCTTTCAATCGTGTTTGTCCGTAATCTGAAGTGATTTCGTTTAAGATTTCGACATCGTTTCTGTTTAAAATCCATGCTTCTCTCAATCGTGGCAATCCTTTACGAATATCAATCTCGATCTTTGGATCGGTGTATGGGCCGGAAGTATCGTAAATTGTTACAGGTGGATTTTTTTCGATTCCGCCATTAGAAAATTTTGTGTCGCTAAGGATTACTTCGCGCATTGCTACTTCTATTGGGTGAATTTCGCCTTTTACGTATACTTTTTTGGAGTTTGGAAAAGGGGTTCTGGAGATTTTTTCTTCGTTAGTCATAGGAAGGGGTTTAATTTCGTTTTTTTTTTTGTTTCAAGTTTCAGGTTTCAGCTTTCAGGTTTTGGATCTTGATTGTGGTTTTTTGGGGTTGTTTCCCAAAGAGGCATACGGTAGTGCGTTTTGGGTTAGGTTTCAATTGGAATTTGATTCCTAGCCTCCCTGTGTTGCAGAAATGATTAGAATTTCGTCAGTTTCGTGTACGAGATGTTGGCTCCAATTACTTTTTGGAACAACGGTATTATTAATAGCAACGGCGATTCCGTTTTGTTTGTGTGGAATTTCGAGATCGAGCAATGATTGAACGCTTAGCGATTCAGCATTGAATTGTTTGATTTGTTGGTTGATTTTTAGTTCCATTCCTTCTTGATTTAGAGATTATCGAAAGGCACTTTTGTGCGTCTCTACTCTAGGAATGGCTACAATTACGCATAAAAATGCGCGCAGAAGTCATCTTACTTTTCCCTACGCTAGTATGAACTAGATCAGGTTCAGAGGGTAAAATCTCAGCCTACAAGTTGTAGACACCCCTAAAGTGTGAAGCAAATATATGTAAATTTTGTTTAAAAGTTTCAGGTTTCAGGCTTCAAGTTTTGAAAAACGGAAAAGCACCACTTAAATCTGCGACTTAAAACTGAAGATTATTTAGTCCTTGTCCAGCAATCTTCTATATGATCATTGACCATTCCGGTAGCTTGCATGTGTGCATAAATCACGGTTGAACCAACGAATTTGAATCCGCGTTTTTTTAAATCTTTACTAATTTTATCAGAAAGCGGAGTAGTGGCGGGAACGTCTTTTAATGTTTTGGGGTTGTTGTTTATGGGTTTGCCGTTGGTGAATTTCCAGATGTACTCAGAGAAAGTCCCAAATTCTTCCTGAACTTTCATAAAAGCCTGAGCGTTTGAAACTGTAGCGCGAATTTTAAGCTTATTGCGAATGATTCCGCTATCCTGTAATAACGATTCAATTTTTTCTTCAGGATAATGGGCTATTTTTTTATAATCAAAATTGTCAAAAGCAATTCTGAAGTTTTCTCTTTTGTTTAAAATAGTAATCCAGCTCAGACCTGCCTGAAAAGTTTCTAAAATCAGAAATTCGAACAAAGAGGAATCTTCATAAACGGGAACGCCCCATTCTTCGTCATGGTATTTTTTGTATAAATCGCTGGCAGAACACCAGCCACATCTAACTAGATTTTTGTTTTCCATTATTTTCCAATTTGCCAGCTATATCCTTTTACACCCGGAATATAAGCAGAACGACCAATTATGACCAATTCATTGTAGATCTTTTTGTCGTATTTGATGCCTATTGCAGTCCCTGAAGTGTATAGTTTATTGGCTTTAAAAGTAATTTTCATAAGGCCGTCTTTGAATTTTGCATCCGATATTTTTTCTACCAACCATGTTGAACGCCATTTTACGGCAATTTCATCATCGTCAGTTTTTGTAATGCTTTTTACAAGTTTAACGGCTTCTTCCGGAATTTCGAATTTTTGAGTTAGCTGTTCCTGAGTCAAAGTTTGTCCAATTTTACTTCCGTAAAGTATTTTACGTAAATTAACAAATGTCATTAAGTTTTTATTTGCCTCTTCGCTCAGATCTAATTTATTACTGTTTGTTGTAATCTGTTGGTTTTGAATCTGCGGTTTTGAGTCATTTTCTTTGACTGAAAAAATATTCTTTTTATCAGGAATAGATTTTTTTTTGGAATTAGAAACCAGGGCAATTTTTGATGATTCTTTTTTGATGATTTTCGCAGAAGCAGGCTTTAATTTATTTACAGGATATACTTTCTCTTTTTTAGGTTGTTTTTTTGCATCATTACCACAGCCTGTCATAAAATAGGCCATTAAAAGAAGTAAGACGACAATTAATTTTTTCATGACTACAAGATAATCTTAATCTTTAACAGAAGGATCTTCTTCCAGGTATTTTTTAATCAGATGATGTCCGGCATAAATTAACGGAGTCAATAAAACGGCGATCGATAATTTAAAAGTATATCCAATTAAAGCAGACGAAAGAAAGGTGTCAAAATTAATTTTTCCGGGTAACCAAAAAGCAATACCAAGAACAATAAAAGAATCAAATAATTGTGAGATTACTGTTGATCCTGTTGTTCTGAGCCATATTTTTCTTTCTCCGGTACGTCTTTTAAAAAACCAGAATATCCAGACATCAATTAATTGAGATGCCATAAAGGCAATTAAACTACCTACAATGATCCACATACTTTGACCAAAAACTGCCTGAAATTGTTCGTCGTTTACAGGGCTGATTCCTTTTGCGGCGGGAATTACAATGGCCATAAATAATATTAAAAAAGCATAAGCAATCAGGCAAGCCGTTATGAAAGAGAGTTTTTTTACGCCTTTTTCTCCAAAATATTCATTAATCAAATCTGTGGTTAAAAAAACTACCGGCCAGGGCAAAATACCAATGCTCATTACAAATGGGCCAACTTGAATTAATTTTCCTCCAATAAGTTCTGCTACAACGGCATTCGTTATAAAAATGCCTGCCAGAACTACAAAAACAATTTCTTTTCGGGTTTTAAACATGTGATGTGGTAAATGAAGTTCCAAATTTAAACTATTTCTCTATAAGTAGAATAGATTAGAATTTAAATTAAGGTATTCTGTGTAGATAATCAGAAGTTAAAATTTTCCTTCGAATGGTGATTTTTGGTTACATTTGGAACAATAACATATTTTATTTTATATTAAATCAAATTAATGATAATGAAAAAATTAATGACAATTTTTCTCATGGGAACAACCTTATTTGCGGCCAACGCACAAAGTAATTCTGAGAATCCATTGCTTAAAAAATGGACAGGGCCTTACGGAGGAGTTCCTGCTTTTAATGAGTACAAGGTTTCAGACTTTAAACCAGCATTAGAATTTGCTATTCAGGAAAAACTGAATGAAATTGATGCTATTGCTAATAATCCAAAAGCGCCAACTTTTGATAATACGATCGCTGCTTTAGAACGTTCCGGACAAACAATCGAGAGGATTTCTACGGTTTACGGAATTTACAGATCTAATTTAAGTAGCCCTGAGTTTAGTGCTATTGACAGAGAAATGTCTCCAAAGTTTTCTGAATTTACCGATAAAATTAATCAGAATAAAAAGTTGTTTACAAGAGTAGAAACTTTATACAACTCAAAAGAGAGTAAAAAGTTAACCAGTGAACAACAGCGATTAATTTGGTTGTATTATACAAACTTCGTTCGTGAAGGAGCGAAATTAAATGAGAAAGACAAGGAAAAAGTAGCTGCAATTAATAAAGAATTAGCAACACTTTTTACTCGTTTTAGCCAAAATTTACTGGCAGAAGAACACAATCAATATGTGGAACTGAAAACAGAAAGTGATTTTGATGGTTTGCCATTAGAAGTTAAAAATGCTGCTATTGCTGAAGCTAAAGAAAGAAAATTAAATGTTTTAGGCTGTATTGCAAATACACGTTCTTCTATTGAGCCATTTTTAACGTTCTCGACCCGCAGGGACTTAAGAGAAAAAGCGTTTGATATTTTTGTGAAACGTGGTGATAATGGTAATGCAAACGATAATAATGCGACACTTGTATCTATTTTACAATTGCGTACTAAAAAAACAAATTTGCTAGGCTTTCCTACTTTTGCTGATTGGAGTTTGTCTAATAAAATGGCAAAAGACCCTAAGAAAACACTGGCTCTAATGGAATCTGTGTGGGAGCCTGCCGTAGAAAAAGTACATCAGGACGTTGCAGAAATGCAAAAAATTGTAGATGCTGAAGGCGGAAAATTTAAAATTCAGCCTTGGGATTATCGTTATTATGCTGAGAAAGTTAGAAAGGCAAAATATGATCTAGATCAAAATGAAGTTAAGCCTTACCTGCAATTAGAAAACTTACGTGAAGGAATGTTTTGGGTTGCCGGAGAATTATTCAATCTTAGCTTCAAACAAATTACAACAGTTCCGGTTTATCATCCTGATGTACGTGTTTGGGAAGTAAGTAACAGAGTTACGGGTAAAGTTGTTGGTTTATGGTATTTTGATCCTTATGCCCGTGCAGGAAAACGTTCAGGGGCATGGATGAATGCGTATCGTGACCAACAAAAAATGGACGGTGATGTGCTTACCATTGTATCTAATAACTGTAATTTTATTAAAGGAGCAGCAAATGAGCCGGTTTTAATTTCCTGGGAGGATGCTTCGACTTTATTTCATGAATTTGGACATGCACTACACGGACTTTGTTCTAATGTAACATATCCAAGTTTAGCGGGAACATCTGTTGCGAGAGATTATGTAGAATTTCCTTCGCAATTGTTAGAGCACTGGTTGGCTACTCCTGAAGTGTTGAATAAATTCGCTTTGCATTATAAAACAAATCAGCCCCTGCCAAAGGCATTGGTAGACAGAATTGAGAGAGCAGGTACTTTTGGAGAAGGATTTTCGACAGTAGAGACTATTTCAAGCTCTTTAATTGATATGAAACTTCATTTAGCCACAACAACTATTGATCCTCATAAATTTGAAAAAGAAACTTTAGATGCGCTTCATATGCCATCAGAAATTGTAATGCGTCACAGAATTCCTCAGTTTGGACATATCTTCTCAGGTGATGGATATTCAGCCGGATATTACAGTTATTTATGGGCAGATGTAATTAATGCAGATGCCTGGGAGGCTTTTACAGAAGGAAAAGGCCCTTATGATAAAGAAGTAGCTAAGCGTCTTTATGATAATGTTTTTAGTGTAGGAAATACTATTGATCAGGAGAAAGCGTATGAAAACTTTAGAGGCAGGGCTCCTAAATCTGATGCTTTAATGCGTGCCAGAAATTTTCCAATTAAGGATAAAAAATAAGAAGACAACATTCTGATAGAATCCCCGAATATATATTCGGGGATTTTTTTTATAGTAAATGAAGCGATATGTTGGTTCTTTTAGCCACAGATTTTGGGATTAAAGGACAGGAAAAGCTTTGCGAATTTTGCTGGCAGTTTAGCCCTGTAGGTGGAAGACCTTTACTATTCTTTATGCTGTGTTCGTTTATTTGACAAACGTTTCCAATAGCAGCCGGATTAATTAGATCTACGGGTTTAAAGCCAATAAAAAAGCCCTGAATAAATGAATATTCAGGGCTTTTTATATTGAAATAATAATATATTAACCTAAGGTAACTCTTTTGAAACCTGTAATTTCAACGTTGAATCCTTTAACGTAATCACCTACTTTTTTACTATCATCTTTGATGAAGTTTTGATCTAATAAAGCTTTCTCCTGATCTAAAGTAGTGTTGTCAGAGATGAAACGTTGAACTTTTCCTGGAATAATTTTATCCCAAATTTGTTCTGGTTTACCTTCAGCTTTTAATTCAGCTTTAGCATCTTCTTCAGCTTGTTTTAAAACTTCTTCAGTCAATTGAGAGAAAGAAATGTATTTAGGAACATTTTTTAAAGTTTTTCCTAAACGTTTTGCTTCTTCATTATCCTTTTCGATTACAGCAATACGAGCAGCAAGTTCAGATTCAACGAAAGCAGGATCAAAATCTTTGTAAGATAATGTATCAGCTCCCATAGAAGCAACTTGCATAGAAACATCTTTAGTTAAAACTTCAGCGTTAGGAATTGCAGCAGAAATTGCAGTTAATGCAGCAATTTTGTTAACGTGAACATAAGATCCAACAAAAGCACCTTCTAAAATTTCAAAACCACCGATTTCGATTTTTTCACCGATAACTCCAGTTTGCTCGATTAATTTTTCAGCAACAGTAATTCCGTTGAAATCTGAAGCTAAGAATTCTTCTTTAGTAGAGAAGTTAATAGCTCTTTCTACTAATTCTTTAGCTAAAGTTACGAAAGCCTCATTTTTACCTACGAAATCTGTTTCGCAGTTTAAAGTGATGATAGCTCCTTTAGTATTGTCAGCATTGATAAAAGAAACAGCAGCTCCTTCAGAAGACTCACGGTCAGAACGGTTAGCAGCAACTTTTTGTCCTTTTTCTCTAAGGTTTTGTATCGCTTTATCGAAATCTCCATCAGCTTCAACTAAAGCTTTTTTACAGTCCATCATTCCGGCACCTGTAGTTTGTCTTAATTTATTTACGTCTGCAGCAGTAATTGTTGCCATAATATTTTGAATTTTAATGTTAAAAGTAAAAATTCCATCTTCTAAATCCCAGACTCCAATTTTATTAAATTATCAACATAACGTTTTTAATTTTGTATTTGGAATTTGGAATTTAAAATTTGGAATTTAAATTTGATTTATTCTTCAGTTGCAGCAGGAGCAGCAGCCTCAACAGCTGGTGCCGCAGGAGCAGCTTCTACAGCAGCAGGAGCCGCAGCTTCTTCTGTTGTAGCTTCAGTTTCTTTGTCAGAACCTCTGTCAGAAAGACCGTCGATTACAGCAGCAGTAACTAAAGATAAAATTTTGTCAATTGATTTAGAAGCATCATCATTTGCAGGAATAACGTAATCAACCTCTCTTGGGTCAGAATTCGTATCAACCATTGCGAAAACTGGAATGTTTAATTTTTGTGCTTCTTTTATTGCGATATGTTCAGCTTTGATATCTACTACGAACAATGCAGCTGGTAGTCTTGACATGTCAGCGATTGAACCTAAGTTTTTCTCTAATTTCGCACGTAGACGATCAACTTGCAAACGCTCTTTTTTAGATAACGTCATGAAAGTACCATCTTTCTTCATTTTATCAATAGAAGACATTTTTTTAACTGCCTTTCTGATAGTTACAAAGTTAGTTAGCATTCCACCAGGCCATCTTTCAGTGATGTAAGGCATGTTTGCAGCTTTTGCTTTTTCAGCAACGATGTCTTTTGCTTGTTTTTTGGTAGCTACGAATAAGATTTTTCTACCTGATGCAGCGATTTTTTTCAAAGCTTCGTTAGCTTCTTCAATTTTAGCTGCAGTTTTATATAGATTGATAATGTGAATACCATTACGCTCCATATAAATGTAAGGGGCCATGTTTGGATCCCATTTTCTAGTCATGTGTCCAAAGTGAACACCTGCTTCTAGTAAGTCTTTTACTTCTATTTTGTTTGCCATTTTTGTACTAGTTTACGTTCTGTTGATTAGCAATGTATAAATGGCGGTTTCCCAGGCTTTATACATTTAGATGCTAAACTATTTCCTACCTCGATAGGAGAGCAACAACAACTGTGTTTTTTAATTTCAATAAATAATTGATCATGTCTTGTCCTAATTGAACAAGACAGGTAATATTAACGTTTAGAGAATTGGAATCTCTTACGAGCTTTCTTCTGACCGAATTTCTTACGTTCAACCATTCTTGGATCTCTTGTTAACAAACCTTCTGGTTTAAGGATACCTCTGTTTTCAGCATTTACTTCACACATAACACGTGCTAATGCCATTCTTACAGCTTCTGCCTGACCAGTTGAACCACCTCCGTAAACGTTTACTTTTACATCAAAGTTGTTTACATTTTCTGTCATAGACAATGGTTGTAAAACTTTGTATTGTAAAGTTGCAGTTGGAAAGTAAGTTGCGAATTCTTTTTTGTTTACAGTGATTTTTCCTGTTCCTTCAGAAACATATACACGTGCAACAGCGGTTTTTCTTCTACCGATTTTGTGAATAACTCCCATTACTTAAGATCGTTTAGGTTAACAGTTCTAGGTTTTTGAGCTCCGTGAGTATGCTCAGCACCTACAACAACATTTAGATTTCTAAAAAGTTCAGCACCTAATTTGTTTTTAGGCAACATTCCTTTTACAGCTTTTTCTACTAATAATGCAGGGTTTTTAGATTGCAATACTTTAGCAGTTAAAGTTCTTTGTCCTCCTGGGTAACCTGTATGACGCATGTAAATTTTGTCATTCATTTTTGTACCTGTAAGGTTAATTTTTTCTGAGTTGATAACAATTACGTTATCTCCACAGTCAACGTGCGGTGTGTAACTTGGCTTGTACTTACCTCTTAAGATCATTGCAACCTTTGAAGCAAGACGACCTAAGTTATGACCCTCAGCATCAACAACAATCCACTCTTTAGTTACAGTGGCTTTGCTAGCTGAAATTGTCTTGTAGCTTAATGCGTCCATAATATTATTTTAATTAAACATTCCATCCCCAATAAAGGGGATGCAAAAGTACAATTAATTATTTTAAAACCAAATACCTGAAAAGAATATTTTATCTGCTGAAAATCAGGGTGTCAGTTTTCTATTTATAAAGAATAAAAAAAAACCACCTTCACAATAACGCGAAGGTGGTTCATTATTTAGATTTTTTTTTATCAAACAATAAAAATATTTGCAATATCAACCACTTGTTGTGTTGTAAGTGGCTCATCATAAGCTTCTGATCCTGCGGAAGCTCCAAATGCAGCAGCAGTATTAAATCCGGCCTGTACCGTAACTCCTTCGCCATCGTAAACGGCTTGTGTTGCAGCGGGCATTCCGGTGCCTCTTTCGCTATTCGAAATCCATCCTTTTAATGTTCGTAATCGTCGTACTTCTGATGCGTGACGTGCTTCTACAGAGTGAATTTGTAATGCGGCAGTTAATAAATCGGGTGCCGAAATTAAATTTGCAGCCTGACCTTTATAAGCTCTTACACCTGTATCTTCAAAAGCTTGTGCCAATGCTAAAAAGGTTGGATAGTCACCAAACGGGTTAAATGCTCCTCCAACAGTAAAGTCAAAAGTAGGTTTAGCAACAAAATTAGCACTTGCTGGTCCGCCGAGTCCTGCAATTAAAAATTTAACATGATTAGATTCGTGTGCTGCTATTTGCTGGAAAACTTTTAAATCACGGCCACCATTTTCTGATGCGGGAATTACTCCTGAATCTAATGCCATGGCATAAAATTCGTTTTCCAGATATTCTAATGTTAAGGCAAATTGTAAAGCTCCAATTGGGGTTGCCGGTGTTGCAGTAATATCTTTTGCTAATGCTTTATTGGCCATCGCAGATAATCCAAACGGGATTGATGCATATGCCAGTGTTTTTCCTATGTTTCCAAACTGATTAAAACTGTCTCTTCTTGATCCAGTGCTTCTCATTAAGCTATCATCAGTAAATGTTTCTATAAATTTTAAAATATTCATAATTTCTAAGTTTTAGCTAGTTAAGATTAAGGTAAGTATTTTGCAGTAAATTTTGTGGTAATAAAGCCTCCGGCAATTGGTAGAATTTTAGAAGGATCTTTGGCAACATCTAAACCAGTTGATGTACTAATAATATCGTCGCCGGCAAAATCCTTAGAATTAGGATTGATTAAACTTCTGATAGCAGATGCATGTCTTGCTTCTACAGAAACAATTTTTCCGGCTAACAGTAAATAATCGGCACTTTTAATTAATTTCCCGGCTCCGTTGTAAGCAGCAACACCTGTGTCTTCAAGAGCTTTTGCTGTTGCAAGAACATCAGTACGGCTATTAAAATTCAGAGATCCATAATTAAAAGCTAAAGTAGGAAGTAATTGAGTGCTTGGATTGGGAAGTGCTCCGGTCAAAGCAGCTTTGAAAAAATCCCTGTGAATTACTTCGTGATGATACAAATCAGTTAATACCTGACGTTCAGTATCATTAAAGGCACTATTAAAACTTGTAGAATTTACAACTTTAGTATAAAAGTCGGCTTCCAGTTGTTCCAGGGCATAAGCATATGTTAATACTCCAAAATCTCCTGAGCCTAAATCAAAGACGCCATTTCTAATTCCTGGTAACGAGGTATCTTCAGGCTCGTTATCGTCATCATTGTTGCTGCACCCAGCTAAAACCAAACCTGCAGTCACTAATGTTAGTCCGCTGAGCTTTAGAAAGCTCCTTCTGTTATTCAATGAAGGGTCGACTTCATGAATTTTAACTTCGTTTTTCATAATCAAGGTCTTTTAAAAGGTTAATAACATGTATTAAGTTATTAACGAAATTTTATGAGATGCGGTTTTGAAAAATCGCACTATTTTAATTTTATTTTTAAAAGACCTTATAAATTCAAATACTGGTAGGTGTTTTTTGTTTTATTTTAGGTAATTCTACTATATTTGTATTAATTACATAAAATATTTTTAAATGAAAGCTAAAGCAACTCTAAAACAAATTGCGAAAGAACTTGGTGTTTCTGTTTCGACTGTTTCTAAGGCATTAAACGATAGCCCCGAAATTAGTGAGCAAACGAAGGTGAAGATTAAGGAGTATGCCAAACTCAAAAATTATAAACCGAATGTTATTGGTCTGAATTTGAAGAATCGTAAGACTAAAACAATTGGTGTAATTATACCTAATATATTAAACTCCTTTTTTGCAAAGGTTTTTAGTGGTATTGAAAAAGTAGCCGATAAAAAAGGATATAATGTAATTACCTGTATTTCGAATGAATCTTTAGAAAAAGAAATTCATACGCTTGAAATGCTGAGCAACGGAACAATCGACGGATTTATTCTTTCGGTTTCTGAAGAAGCCCAAAAGCTTCAGGACTACAATCACTTTTCGGCTATTATAAATGACGGAACTCCTATTGTAATGTTTGACCGTATTGCAGATGAAGTAGAATGTGATAAAGTGGTCGTTGATGATTTTGACTCAGCTTTGAATTCAACACAGCATTTAATCAATTTGGGATGTAAAAACATTGCCTTAATTTCTTCTGTGGATAATTTAAGCGTTGGAAAATTAAGAGCCGATGGATATTTGAAAGCATTAAAAGACAATAATATTCCGGTAAACGAAAAGATTATTCTTCGTACCGATTCTGAAGAAGATATGAAAGCGAAGATTGATGCGATTTTTGACAATAAAGTGGATGCGATTTTTGCTTTGGACGAAAATGATTCGGTTGCTGCTTTAAGGGTTAGTTTGAAAAAAGGATATAAAGTTCCCGAAGATATATCTATTATAGGTTTTGCTGACGGAATCCTGGCTTCAAGACGTTTATCGCCAAGTTTAACAACAGTAAGTCAACACGGAATTGAAATTGGAGAAGTTGCTGCCAGACAATTAATCAAACGTCTGGAAGAATCTGAAGAAGAAACTTCAGATTATGAAACTATCGTAATCAAAACAAAACTGAAAGAACGAGAATCGACAAGAAAAAAATAATATTATATAGGTTATAAAAAAAGACTGTCCAGGACAGTCTTTTTTTTTATATGTATTATTTTGTTGAATTTTATTTAAGAATTTCTGGCAATTATAATTAATCCCAATATAAAAGGGAGAGTATAGAAAGCTAATATGACATAATTGGTATTTCTTAAATATATTTTATTCTTCTTATTAAGGTTAGAAGCTTCAATTAAAAGTGTAACAATTATTAAAGAAAGGATAAAAAGGGAAATGAAAAAAACTATGTATGCTATTCCTATGTTGCCTGAATAATCTACAATCGAGTATAATAGAAAAAAAATAAAAAACGGAATCATTACTCTCATCACTAGATGAACAGTTATATCGAACAGATTCGAGTCTGTGTCTTCTTCTAGGTGAGTATTTTTAATCTCGAAAAGTTTGTTTAATTCTTCATTCATGATAATTTTTATTTATTGTTTTTTGTATAATGTCACAAAAAAAGGTAACAATCCAGCATATGCTAACAATTGTAGAAACCCCATGATTTTTGATAGCCGATAGTATATTTCTTCATTTATTGATATGGTAGATTGTATAACCCAAAATAAATTTACTGCTGCAAGTAGGCAAATTGATATTATTGCTAATAAAGTGTTCTTTTTCATTTTTTTTAGAGAAAATTAGTCTTGTTATTTTACGGTTTTATAAATATACGAATTTTCCTATTTGTTATTTTGGCTTTTTAATAAAAAAACTCAATTGAGGAATAAATGTAACAAACATTTTTTTTATTAATGCGCTTTTAACCAATCTTTCCCCAAACCAAGTTCAACGTCTAAAGGAGCAGTGATCATAAATGCGTTTTTCATTTCATGTTTAATCATACGCTGAATTTTCTCGAGTTCATTGTCATCAAGACAAAGTTGAAAGAGAGAGAGAGTCTATAGGAAAAGTTTAAAACTAAAAAGCCTGATGATTATAATTGTCAGGCTTTTTTAGTTTAATGAAAAATAGGCAGTAAATAAAAGTCAGTTCTAAATTTTTGTAATACCTCACACATTATTCTTTAGGATAATAAACTCTTTTTCTGTCATCATTTGGCTCCATACCAAACCAATCTCTTGTTGAAGACCAATGTAAATAATCATGACGCAATCTTCGAATTGCATTTTGTTTATTTAAATTATCTATTTTTAGTTCTGGAAGCTCAATAAGTATCGTTGGTGTTTCATCTTCATTAATATCTATTTCAGGTAATATTATTTCCGGTTCTGCGTCTTCTTTTATCTGTAAAGCTATTTCTTCTCTTTGTTTTTTTTCCTTTAGTAATTCTGCATCACTTACAAATTCCCATTCTGGGGCATCAGCAAAAACATATCTATGTAATGATGATTTTACCTCTTCGAGAAAAAAATTATTAAGAGGATATTCTTTTACTGATTCTCGGTTAAAAAAATTATCCATACAAATGTCTCTGCAAAATTCTTCCATAAAATGCAGAAAAATATAACTATATTCTTTTAAAATACGCTTACGGGTTCCGGTTAACTTTAGATACGTAGGGATGGGTATTTTTTTTCCCAATTTCCATGTGAAACTATCATACTCATGCATAATTTTAAGTTCTTCATCTCTGTACCAATGTTGATCGATTAAATCTTGTTTTAGCACTTCAAGACCCATTTTAGGTTTGGTGTAATTTTGCCACGGCAATGTAATTAATGGTATACTTTCTTTCTCATTTACATATCCATTATCCATTAAACTAGTTCCTATTTCATCTATGTACTCCTCTTCCTCATTTTCATAAGCACCGCCTATATCGCAGTGGACTCCAGGGAAATTTTTCTCGATGGCTTTATTAGGTATTTGATTAATTCTGGTAAGTGAAAAGTTTCGCCTGTGTTCATCTTTTGCCGTAAAATGTACTAATTTCTGAAACCTGCTTACATCTCCTAAATCATGAAGACTAAGCTCTTTTTCGTCATCTGTAAAATGTGATGATGCAGCTTCTCGGGCTAATTTGCCCCATTTTTCATCATCTTCTGGTTTGCCATCATCATCATCATACGCCCCTAAGGCTCCTATTTCGTAATAAGAGGATACGGTGTCATAAATCCCTACAAAACGTATAATGAGCTTAAGATCCTCTAATTCTTCTGGGGTAATAACCTCTTGTTTTAATAAGCTATATCCTAAATGACCTAATCTGGGCATTTTGCCATCTATAAGATATTTAGGATTTATTTCCATACCATCTGCATCGCCAAGTGCTTTTCTGGTTTTGCGACGACGCATTTGGGTTTTTGATTCGTATTTCTCCATGGGATAAAAGTCATCCGGAATCTCTATCTCATGAGGTTTGTAAGGCTTTTTCGCATTTACCTCGTGTACAAAATTGCGTGCCGATGCCGCACCACGGCTAAAACCAAATACATCGAGCGTGATTTGGGTTATCCTTTTTTGTGTGTCATTATTATCTTTTACAATATTCATTTTATCAACTATCCTTTCACATGCTAATCGCACTCTGGCACGTATCCCAGTTTGCCCGGAACCAAATGCAAAACCATCCTGACTGTCATAAGCCTTGTCAGTAGTACCCATGCCTTCTATGTAAATTCTATAGTCTTCTGTACAGCATTTCCACATACGGCTTATGTTGGTATCGTCGTTACTGTAGCTGTTATCAGTGCCGGCTTTGTCAAAATCATCGCGGTAAATGCCCAACAGGTAATCATGATATTCCTGTGCATCTTCTTTTTTGCCTGTTGGTGGCATTACTTTGCCACCTTTTTGTACGGCTTCATAATCTAATCGTTCCCGTTCTAAATCAGCACCTTTTTTCCATTTATTCAAAATGCTGTTTTCATCTTCTTTCCGGTATTTTCTTCTAAGTCTGGTGTTTTCTTTATTATTAAGTGTTCCGTCTATAAAAATTCCAAAATCAAGCCATAATTCATCTTTCTTTTTGTTGTCTTCTGCAGAACCGCTATTGTATACAAATGATTTTCCCATGATTATTTTCTTAAGCTTAAATTTTTAGTGTCATACGCTTCAACTTTGGTTTTTATCAGCCTGACTTCCTTTTCTCCTTTGGTAAGTTGTACTGTTACAAACGTGCTGGTGTAGTTAATATAGAAGCGTATTTCAACTTTTCCTTCTTTGTCGTCTTTGTGTATTTCATCATACGCTTTTATTATTTCCTGCTCATCAAAAAAAATTTCTGCAGCATGACCCTGTCCTATTGTATCTTTCCAGCTTTCTTTTTTCCAATCTGTCCAGGTAAGAGTGGCAGATCTTGGTATGGCTCGTTTACTAAATTTATTTTCCAATAAATTCTTATCAAATAATTTTTCATATTCTCCATTTAGCATTTCACAAAAAATAGAGGTAATTTCCATTTCTTCTTTAATGGCAAAAACGGGTCTCCATGTATATTTGGCTCTATAACTGTCCCAAAGTCCATAAGGTATTGACTTACCGGCATGGGCTTCACGAATTTTAAGCGGTACTATTTGAGTATTGAGCATGGTTTCTTTCTGATAGTCTTTCTGAAACATAAGCCTGTCATGATTGTCTAATTTGTCAATTTCTTCCTCAGGGACTTCGTATTTTTCGCCTTGATAGCGTCCTATTTCTACTTGTCTGCCGGGGCCCATAATCCAAATTATTACAACGCCTCCAGGAGCAAAACCTGCTATTATAGTCGTAAATGTGCGGTTTTTATATGCCCCGTTATCATTAAAAAAAGAACTACTGTTTTGATAGCCTTCTTTAAACAATTGCAGCATTTTATCATAATCTATTGCACTGTCTATACTATAGAAACAGCCTTCGGCATATGAGACCCAGATGCAGTTGATGCGGTTGGGCAAAGATTTTACTCCATAGCTTACATCTGCACCTGAAGCTCCCCATCCATTTTTTCCGGTCGCAGTTCCAGAATCTAAGCTTGCATAGGAGCCATCTCCTTCCAATCCTCCTCTGTATACTTCTACAGGGTATCCAGGAGGGCAGTTTACGTTTGCCTTCCAATCAAATTCTGGTAATTTTGTTTGATTTTGTATCATAGTATTTTGTTGTTTATTTTGGCATGAAATAATTAAGGATAGCATTAATGCTAAAACCGAGGCTGATATTATTTTTTTCATCTAATTGTTTAATCGATATTGAATTTAATTAAGTAATTATAATAGGTTGGTATTGCTGAAATTAAAGATATAATAAAAAACTTATAATTAGCGATGTAATATACTATATTTCTTACGTAAATTAAATATGATATAAAAAAACCGTATTCTCATTTGAAAATACGGTAGTTAGTTTTTATCTAAATAGTAGTTTTAAAATCTAAAATTATTAATGCGCTGCCAGCCAGTCTTTACCTAATCCGAGTTCAACATCTAAAGGGACACTCATCATAAAGGCATTTTCCATTTCATGTTTGATCATAGGCTGAATTTTCTCGAGTTCGTCGTTGTGAACATCGAACACAAGCTCATCATGAACCTGCAGCAACATTTTAGATTTCCAGTTTTCTTCTTTTAGTTTTCTATGAATGTTGATCATCGCAATTTTAATCACATCGGCTGCACTTCCCTGAATTGGGGCATTTACAGCATTTCGTTCAGCAGCACTTCTCACTATGGCATTTGCCGAGTTGATGTCTTTTAAATAGCGACGACGGCCAAGAATAGTCTGTACATATCCTTTTTCACGTGCAAATTCTATTTGTTCGTTAATATAAGATCTTAATCTCGGATATGTTTTGTAATACGCTTCAATCAAAGCAGCGCTTTCACTCCGGGATAGCGAAGTCTGGTTGCTCAATCCGAAAGCAGAAACACCATATATAATTCCAAAGTTTACCGTTTTAGCGTTACTTCTTTGTTCACGGGAAACTTCATCCAAAGGAACATCAAAAACTTTGGCTGCTGTTGCTTTGTGAATGTCTTCTCCGTTTTGAAAAGCGGCAATCATATTTTCTTCCCCACTTAAAGCGGCTATAATTCTTAATTCTATTTGCGAGTAATCGGCAGAGATTAAAGTATGGTTTTCATCGCGTGCCACAAATGCTTTACGAATCTGACGACCTCTTTCGGTACGAATCGGGATGTTTTGCAAGTTTGGGTTATTAGAACTCAAACGACCTGTAGCCGCAACAGTTTGCATATAATCGGTATGAACACGTAATGTTTTTTTGTCTACTTGTTCCGGCAGAGCCAGGATATAAGTACTTTGTAATTTTACCATCTGGCGCCAATCCAGAATTTGTTTTACAATTGGATTGTCGTTGGCTAAATATGTTAGGACTTCTTCACCGGTGGCATATTGACCTGTTTTGGTTTTCTTTTGTTTTGCCCCGCCAATTTTTAATTTATCAAATAAAATATCTCCCAATTGTTTTGGAGAAGCAAGATTGAATTTCTCGCCGGCAGTTTCGTATATTTTTTCTTCTAAAGATTTGATTTCGATATCCATCTCTTTAGACATTACGCTCAAAAACTCAACATCTAAACGAATTCCTTCTGTTTCCATATCAGCTAAAACGCTTACTAACGGAATTTCGATTTCGTCAAATAATTTTTTAGTTTCGGTTTTGTCTAATTCAGCGGTGAAAAGTTCTTTTAGTTGTAATGTTATATCAGCATCTTCCGCAGCATATTCCTTAATATCTTCAAGGGCTACATCGCGCATCGTAATTTGATTTTTACCTTTTTTACCAATTAGAGTTTCAATTGATTTTGGGGAATATTTCAAATATGTTTCCGCTAAAATATCCATATTATGACGCATATCCGGATTAATCAGATAATGCGCAATCATGGTGTCAAAAAGTTTTCCTTTTACAGTAACGCCGTAATTAGAAAGGATTTTCAAATCGTATTTTAAATTCTGACCAATCTTTTCGATGTTTTCATTCTCAAAAAAGGGTTTAAATTTATCGACTAAAGTCTGAGCTTCTTCCTGGCTTTCCGGAAACGGAACATAAAATGCTTTTCCTTTTTCATAAGCAAAAGACATTCCGACCAATTCAGCATGCAAAGCATCTAAACCTGTAGTTTCGGTATCAAAACAAACCGAAGTCTGTTTTTGTAAATTCTGTAAAAGCAATTTAATTCCTAAATCGCCTTCAACGGCCTGGTAGGAGTGAGGGGTGTTTTCTAAAGTATTGTAAAACGAAGTTCTTTCTTCTGAGCTTTCATCTGTAGTAGCGCCACCTCCAAAAAGATCAAACTGATCTTCGTTTTTGGGTTGTGGTTTTTTGTATAATTTGGCTTCATCACCTTTGTTTGCTAATTCATTTCCGCCACCTGCTTTAAATAAGTTATCAAATTGTTCCGCCATTCGTCTAAATTCCAGTTCCTGAAAAATAGCGTCGGTTTTTTCGATATCAGGACGCGAAAGTTCGTAGTCGTCTTCGTTAAAAACAACATCGCAGTCACATATAATAGTAGCCAGTTTTTTAGATAAAATTCCTTTTTCTTTATTGGCTTCGATATTTTCTTTCATTTTGCCTTTCAGTAAATGGGTGTTTTCTAAAAGGTTTTCCATCGATCCAAATTCTTTCAGGAACTTTTTGGCCGTAACTTCACCAACTCCGGGTAATCCGGGAATGTTGTCGACAGCATCTCCCATCATGCCAAGAAAATCAATTACCTGTTCGGGTTTTTCGATTTCAAATTTTGCCAAAACTTCAGGAACACCCCAGATTTCAATACCATTTCCCATTCGGGCTGGTTTGTACATGAATATGTTTTCAGAAACTAATTGTGCAAAATCCTTATCTGGTGTCACCATGTAGACTTTGTAATTCTCTTTTTCAGCTTGTTTGGCAATTGTTCCAATTAAATCATCGGCTTCGCAACCTTCTATTTCAATAATCGGAATATGCATTGCTTTTAATAAATCCTGAATATAAGGTATTGCAATTTTAATTGCTTCAGGTGTTGCATCACGATTGGCTTTATATTCAGTAAACATTTCGCTTCTAACATGACTTCCGCCTTTATCAAAAGCGACAGCCAAATGGTCTGGTTTTTCGCGTTTAATGACATCCAAAAGCGAATTCATAAATCCCATAATCGCTGATGTATCCATTCCTTTAGAGTTAATTCGGGGATTTTTTATAAAGGCATAATAACCACGAAAAATTAAAGCGTAAGCATCGAGAAGAAAAAGACGTTTTTGAGTTGACATAAAAAAAATATTAGTCTGTAAAAATAAACAATTGGGTCCTCAAAAATTAGACTAACAACATTTTTTTTTCACCATAATAAGTTCATTTACTCTTTATGAATATGCGTGACATTTTAGGACATTGCATTGCGCTGTATTGAAATGTACCTATATAGCGTATATAGCAGAAAACCGGCAAAGCGTTAATGTCTCGTTAAAATATTTATGTAAGGGGTTTTCTTCATTTTCTCTTCATATTACAGGGGTACATTTGATCTGTAAAATAAGAGGTATTAATTTAAATATTAGAAATCATGAGAAATTTATGGATAGCATTAGTTGCAGTTTTAGGAACAAGTACTATGGTAAATGCATTTCCTGTTATTGTGAAAGTTGGTCCTGCCAAAGAAGTTAAAGTAAATCCTGCCAAAGAGGTTAAAGCGACCAAACATTCTAAAAACAAATCTAATAAAAAAGTAAAATCAACAAAAGCAGAAGCTTCAAAAGCAGAAGCTTCAAAAGCAGAAGCTTCAAAAGCAGAAGCTCCTAAAGTTAAAAAATAAGATAAAAGGTATTATAAAATAAAAGGTATTAATTTAAAAGAATAGAAATCATGAGAAATTTATTGATGTTATTAGTCGCAGTTTTAGGAACAAGTGTAATGGTAAGCGCATTCCCTGCAAAAAATGTTAAAACAGCTTCTGCAAAAGAAGTTAAAGCTGTAAAACACCCTAAAAATAAAGGGGATAAAAAAGTAAAATCAGAAAAAAGTGAAGCTCCAAAGGCAGAAACTACTAAAGTAAAAAAATAAGAAAAAGGGTATCATAATATAAAAGGTCATTAATTTAAAATTTAAAAGTCATGAAAAATTTATTTATCGTATTAGCAGCAGTTTTAGGAACAAGTGTAATGGTTAGTGCTCAGACAACTCCGGCTCAGGCAGCTCCTGCCAAAGAGGTTAAAGCAACTAAACATCACAAAAATAAAGCAGATAAAAAAGCAAAATCAGAAAAAAGCGAAGCTCCAAAAGCAGATGCTACTAAAATGAAATAATAAGATTTGTTTTTGTTTTGCTTTCAAAGAAGTGCAAAGGAGGCAAAACAGAAGTAATGATTATGAGAATGCAGATGGAGAAAGCTGGTAAAGAAATTTATCAGCTTTTTTTGATTCGTTAATTTTTTAATAATGCGTGATGAAATTTTTTGGAATTGCTTAAATTTAGTTGCGCTTAAACGCTGTGTTATGAATATTCTAATTGTTGAAGATAATAAGGAACTCGCTGTCGAAGTTTACGATTTTTTGTGCAATACAGGCTACGTTTGCAAAATTGCCCATAACTGCAGTGATGCATTAGAGGAAGTGAGTAGTAACGATTATGATGCCATGCTTCTTGATTTAGGTTTGCCTGACGGAGATGGTTTTGAAGTTTTGAAAACCGTTCGAAAAACAAAATCTAAAATTGCTGTCATTGTGCTTACAGCCCGAGGGGAATTAGACGACAGAATTAACGGTTTACATCTTGGTGCCGATGATTATTTGACGAAACCATTTGCTCTGACTGAACTTAGTGCCCGATTATTTGCCGTTATTCGCAGGATTCATGGTTTTACCATGAATAATCTCAGTATCCATGGATTTTTGTTGCAGCTTCAGGATTATAAAGTAAGTTATAATGATGTGCCCATTAATTTAACCAAAAAAGAATTTGATATTTTTCAGTACATGGTTCTGAATAAAAATCGTGTAATTACCAGATTGCAATTAACAGAGCATATTTGGGGAGATATTCTCGAAGTAAATTCAGATTCTAATTTTATTGATGTGCATGTTCGAAATCTTCGAAAAAAATTAGACAAACATACCGCTATCGATTGGTTTGAAACCGTTCGAAATGTGGGCTATCGCATTAATGAGTAAATAAAGTACTGTGAAGATAAAACACCAATTGGCCATTTTTAATGCATTAACCAGATTGCTGGTAATATTGGTATTATGGCTTATGCTGCCAATTTTGGTCGAAAGTGTTGTTTACAGACATATTAATAATGGACTACTCGAGAAAAAACACAAATTTATCGACCATTTAGATCGAAATGAAATTAACGATTTTATTGAAAACTCAGATGATTCGACTGAAACATATTCGCAATTTTCGACTTTACATAGCGAATTTTTGGTGCTTTCCAGAACTCCGCTAAAGACAAATCAAAAGAAAGCTGTTTTTACTAATGAGTATCGGGTTATTGAAGGAGAAGAAAATGAATACAGAATCCTGCAATATCATTTTATTTATGACAATCAGGGATATCAGTTAGAAATAGGAAGCAGTCTTGACGAGGTAAAAGATCTTGTCTTTATCATTAAGTTTTTTATTATAATTGTTTTTGTTGTGATACTCTTTATTACTTTTCTGGCAGATACTTTTTACATCGAATATTTACTGAAACCTTTCTATAAAATAATCGACACAAAAATAAGGCGGGTCAACGAACCTGAAGCTTTTGATCATACTCCTATAAAGGCAAGATCAAGGGATTTTAGAGAGCTTGATTTTGTTTTAAACCAAATGATGGATCGAATTGCAGAGCTTTTTAAAAAAGAAAAACAATTTATTTCGAATGTTTCTCATGAATTGCTTACTCCAATTGCTTTACTTAAAAATAAGTTCGAAAATTTACTGCAAAATGATTCCTTAGATGATCATACTTTTGATAAAATTGCAGGTTCTCTCAGAACATTGGATATGCTAAAAAAAATCATCAATAATTTATTGTTGATTTCGAGAATTGATAACAATCAATATGAGGCAAATGAAGATATAAATTTTCATGAAATTGTGAATGATCTTCAGGAAGATTTAGAAGATAGAATTGAGGACAGGGAAATTGAGTTCGTAAATAAAATGCAACAGCACTTTAGTTTTAGGGGCAATAAAACACTAATTCATATTCTAATCTATAACTTAGTTACCAATGCTTTAAAATACAATAAGCCAAAAGGGACTATTGCGGTTGCGGATGGTTTTTTGGAAAATAGTTACTTTATTTCCATAACAGATTCCGGCATTGGAATGACTGATTTTCAAATTGAAAACATATTCAACAGGTTTGCCAGAATTAGTTCGGATCAGGAAGGTCAGGGCTTAGGCCTTGCTATTGCTGATAGTATTGCTTCTTTTCATCATATCGAAATAAAAGTTACGTCTAAAATAAATATAGGGACGACCTTTATGCTGGTGTTTCCGGAGGTACAAAACACAATTAAAAGTTAATTTTTTTTAGTAAGAGCAATCTTCATTTCATCTTCATTTAACGAATATATCTTTGGGGTATAATAAATGAAAATAGTAATAATCATAAAAACTCAAAATCATGAAAAAATTAATGATGTTAGCAGTAGCTGTTTTAGGAACAACTGCAATGGTAAGCGCTCAAACAACTCCAGCACAAACAACTCCGGCAAAAGAAGCTAAAGCTCCTAAAAAAGACAAAAAAGCAGACAAAAAAGCTAAAAAGGCAGAAGCTAAAACAGAAGCAGCTAAACCAGAAGCTAAAAAATAAAACAACGCAGGTTTATAAATGTAAACCGTGTTGTGGATTATAAAGGTTTTAAAAAATTTGGTAGAGAAAAAGCTGGTAGAGAAATCTATCAGCTTTTGTCATTTTTGAGTTAAATTTTTGATAATAAAAAGCTATAAAATTTCCTTTCTTTGTTACTTTGCTTAAAACTATAAATAATGATCCTACGTTTTGTAATTCTATGTGCTCTTTTCTTATTTATTGAGTTCTATTCTTATCAGGCCTTCCGTACTTTAATCAAATTAAGATGGGTTCTCGTAAGTTATCAGATTATAAGTGTACTGCTTTTAATTTTTATCATTTATTCTTTTACACAATTTGATCGTTCGGTAGGACAAACCAGGCAAACCATGTTTACAATGGGTTTAATGTTATTGGTTTATGTTCCAAAAATTGTAATTACGCTGGTTTTATTAGGAGAAGATATCTTTAGATTAGGAGCGGGAATTTTAAATTATTTCATGTATAATGCCCCAAGGGGAGAAATAATGCCGGACAGACGAAAGTTTATTAGTCAGATTGCTTTAGGATTAGCGGCTGTACCATTTTTGTCATTGATTTATGGGATTTTTGAAGGAAAATATAATTTTAAAGTAATTAAACAAACAGTATTTTTTCCTGATTTACCGGATGCTTTTGATGGATTTAAGATCACTCAGATTTCAGATGTACACAGCGGAAGTTTTGATAATCCCGATAAGATCAGCTATGCAATCGATTTGATCAACGAGCAGGAGGCAGATATGATTTTATTTACGGGTGATATTGTGAATACACATGCTAAAGAAATGAATCCGTGGCTGGAAACTTTTAATAGAATAAAAAATTATAAATACGGTAAATTCTCAGTTTTAGGAAATCATGATTATGGTGAATATGTAACCTGGCCTTCTGAAAAAGAAAAAGACGAGAATTTTGAGGCCATTAAAAATCTTTACGGCCAAATTGGATTTAAGCTTTTGCTAAACGAACACACTTATATTCAAAAAGGCGATGATAAAATTGCACTAATTGGAGTAGAGAATTGGGGGCAGAATTTCAAAAAGGCGGGAGATCTGAATAAAGCTTCTCAAAATGTACATCAGGACGATTTTAAGGTCCTTATGAGTCATGATCCTAGTCATTGGGAATATGAGATTAAAAATCATCCTAAAAACTTCCATTTGACCTTAGCGGGTCATACACATGGTATGCAATTTGGAATTGAAATTCCGGGTTATTTTAAATGGAGCCTGGCACAATACATTTACAAACAATGGGCAGGATTATACGAAAATGTTGGCCGATACGTTTATGTAAATCGTGGATTTGGTTTTCACGCTTATCCCGGGCGAGTGGGTATTATGCCCGAAATAACAGTGATTGAACTAAAAAAAGGGAACAATGTGGCTTAATTCGTTAAAAATGCTACATTTGTATATAAATATCTCTTTTTAACAGATTAAAAAAGAATTAAATTTTTGGTTTTATGTCAAAATTTGGAGAACTTATAAATGCTCAGGTTCCAGTGTTAATTGATTTTTACACAGATTGGAACGAATCATCTGTATCGATGCATCCTGTTATTAAGGATGTTGCGGCTGCGCTAGGCGATAAAGCCAAAGTTATTAAAATCGATGTGGATAAAAATCAGGAATTAGCAGAAGCGCTACGTATTAAAGGTCTTCCTACTTTAATGATATATAAAGAAGGGCAAATGATCTGGAGGCAATCAGGTGAACTGGATGCCAATACAATCATCGGAATTGTCCAGGAGCAATTCAATCTATAAAATATTACTTCTCTTTAATAGGCATTATTTAGTGAATAATGTCAAAAGTATATCCGTTTTCTTTTAAAAAGTGTAAAGTCTTAGGTAACGCAAATTTTAAATTTGGCGAAGCTTTTATACTGTCATGGAATACAATTACACTGCCGGATTTTACATTTTTAGTAACATTTTCAAGACATTTTTCAGGAGTAATGCTCTGGTCAAAATCAGCGCTTAAAACATCCCACATGATGATCTTGTACCCTAATTTGCGTAAAATTTTAGATTGTGCTTTTTTAATTTTTCCATAAGGAGGGCGAAATATCAGATTGCATGTTTTCTCTTCTTCTAAAACAGCCGCACAATTTTTTACATTTTCGATGTAGTCATTATTATTGCTTTTCCATCCATTAACATGGTTCATGGTATGGTTTCCTATGGAATGTCCTTCGGTAATTAGTTTTTCAAATAAAGCGAGATTGGCCTTTATGTTTTTTCCAATACAGAAAAAAGTGGCTTTTGCATCAAACTTTTTCAATTCAGATAAAACCCAGTCGGTAATCTCCGGAGTTGGGCCGTCATCAAAGGTTAGGTATATTTTCTTTTCGTTGTTTGGAATGTCCCAACAATATTTAGAAAATACCCTTTTTATGAATGAATTTGTTTTTACCCAATAAAAGCTCATTTTAAATTGATTTACAGATATGTAAAAATAAAAAATGCAGCGCTATTAATCAAACAGCGCTGCATTTTTTTAATTGCTATGTTTTTCGTATATTATTCTTTTTCTCTGCCAAAGCGTTCGAAAACATTTACATACGTGTTAAAAGTTACTTTATGCTTTTCATAGAATGCAAGATCTTTATTGTCTTTCATTACTTGCAACAAGCTTCTGTAGCGTTCAATATCAGTAATAATATCAATAGCCAAATCAGTTTGGTCTGTAGGTGATAATGTTGCGTAATAATTTAATTCTTCTTTGTATTTCTGAACAAGTTTATTAAGCAAATCATGAGCTTTTTCGGTTTCTCCAACTTGATAATATCCTCCGGCAAAAGGCTCAACCAATGAGTAATAGCCATATTTGTCAATTGGCATTTTTGTCATCGCTAAGTTGATAATGTTTTTTGCTTTATCAATTTTACCTTCAGCAATAAGCTGGGTCATTAAACGTGATAAATTTGTACGGTAAGTGATGCTGTTTCTTCTGGTTTCAGGATCATGATAAATTTTATCACTATCACTATTTCCCCAGTCCCATTTCATTATAATGTCATAAGATTTATCGGCATCAATTTGCCCCATATCCATTGGTCCTCCATCTTTTGATGGTGTGTTTTTGATTGGAACTAATTTGTAAACCATGCCATCTAGCTGTAAGTAATCTTTTAGCCATAAGTAATCTTCGTTATCAAAAGCACCTCCGCTAAAGTAAATTGGCCTTTTCCAATTGTTGTTAGCCAGGATGTCCAGCATCATTAAACGATTTTTGTATAATGCATTTCCTTTGATGTCGATATCCATATATGGCACGATAGAATCGTTGTATTTAGGATTAACAACTTTGTTTTTGATAATTATATTTTTATCAACATTAACCCTGATTTTATTTGTTGGATAAAAATGAATAGTTTGTCCATTTTGCAAACCTACAGTTGATTTTGGGTTTTTGATAAAGTTAATAAAATCAGTAATATTCCAACGGGTTTCAATTTTTGGAATATAAGCGACATAATCTAGTTTATCACCCACATATTGATCGTGTGTAAAAGATATTGGTAACGGATCAGACTCGTAAGCTTTTGTTTTCATTTGATCAATATACCAGTCAGTATTAATTAAACTTGTATTCACAATTTTAACGTCGGTTCTTATGTGTTCGATCTCCTGCGCGTACCATAATGGGAAAGTATCATTGTCTCCAATGGTAAACAATATAGCATCTTTGTCGCAAGAGTTTAGATAAGCTTTTGCCATTGCAACTGCAGTGTATCTGCCTGATCTGTCATGATCGTCCCAGTTTTGAGACGCCATTAAAAAAGGAGCGGCCAGTAAACTTGCTCCAATGATAATTGGACCTGCAATTTTAGGTGCAATGTATTTTTGAATGCTCTCGTATAGCGAATAAACTCCAAAACCTATCCAGATCGCAAATACATAAAAAGAGCCTACAAGTGCATAATCTCTTTCACGGGGTTCGAATGGTCGCTCATTTAGATAGATTTTCAATGCAATTCCGGTAAATAGGAATAACGCTAAAAGCACATAAAAACTTTTAAGATCTTTGTTTGCATGATACATTAGCCCAATAAGGCCTAAAATAAATGGTAAGAAGAAATAAACATTTCGCCCTTTATTGTTTAAAACGTCTGATGGTAAATTGTCCTGAGATCCAAGATGTAGTGAATCAAGTGCTTTGATTCCGCTAATCCAGTTTCCGTCAAGGTTGTCATATTTTCCCTGAACATCACTCTGACGTCCAACAAAATTCCACATCAAATATCTCCAGTACATGTATCCAAATTGATATTCGAACATAAAGCTGAAATTGTCTGCAGTTGATGGTTTTTCTATGATTAAATAATCCTTGTAACTATTTAGAAATTTAACGTAGCCTTCGTTGTCAATTTGTTTCTGAGCATAGGCATGTCTGAATTCTGTAATTGTTTTTTCAACTTCATTACGCAATTGTGCAGTGGCTTTGTTATATTCCTCTTCGCTTAATTGACTTGGATCAATTCCGTATTTTCCTAAATCCTGTTCATAATCGTAGTTAGGATTTATTCTGAATTTAGGAGGATTTGTAAAACTGATGTAGTTTTGAATGTGTCCTGTTTCTGTACTCCACATTCTTGGCAGGATCGTTTTTTGATTGTCATCAGAATTTTGTTCTGCATTTTTATAATTATTGGTAATAATATATTTACCGGTTTTATAATCTCTTTCGTAGTTAGGCTTTTTGTCTGAATATGGGTTTTTTGCATCAAGACCTGCAAAAACTTCCGTGTATTGAGGGCCGTAGAACAATGGGTTTACTCCATATTGTTCACGATTGTAGTAAGCTAAAACCTCTGCGGCATCTGATGGTTTGTTTTCGTTGATTACGGTATTCGCATTAGCGCGAATAGGCAGCATCATCCAGGTTGAAAATCCAATAAAAATAAATAAGATGCAAAGAATGATAGTGTTATAGAAAATTAATCCTTTTTGCTTGGTGTATTTTAATCCAAAATAAAAGAATGCAATTAGGGCTAAAGCAACAAAAAGAGTTCCTGAGTTAAAAGGTAGTCCAAGACTGTTTACCATGAAAATTTCGGTTTTACCAAAGAAAGCCATGGTTAGTGGTAAAAGTAAAATAAAGATAAACAACAAAATTCCAACTACGACAAGGTTGGCAATGATGAAGTTTTTAAGAGTAACTTTTTCATAATGTTTAAAGTAGTACAGAAAACCTATTGAAGGAATCGTCAGTAAAGCCATAAAGTGAACTCCAAAAGAAAGACCTACAACAAGCGAAATAAGCAATAACCATTTGTTTCCTTTAGGTTTGTCCATGTCTTGTTCCCAACGAAGACCTAGCCAGAAAAGTAATGCGATTAATAAAGAGGCCATTGCATATACTTCGGCTTCAACAGCATTAAACCAAAAACTGTCAGAGAAGGTGTAGGCAAGAGCTCCGACAAAAGAGCTTCCTAATATAACAATTGAATTGTTTTGATTGATTTCAGAAAATTGAGCTATAATTTTTTTCAAAATAATAGAAGATGACCAGAACATAAATAGAATAGTAAAGGCACTTGAAAAAACAGACATCATGTTTACCATTACAGCTACATGTTGCGCATCTATGGCAAACATGGCAAAAAAGGCGCCCATCATCTGGAATAAAGGTGCTCCGGGTGGGTGACCAACTTCTAATTTAGCGGCTGTGGCAATGTATTCGCCACAATCCCAAAAGCTCATGGTAGGTTCAACGGTTAATGTATAGGTGATTAAAGCGATTGCAAATGCAAACCAACCAATAATTGTATTCCATTTATTGAAATTGAATTGTGCCATATTTAGGTGTTATAATTATGTATGTTTTCTATCTTACAAAGAAAATGTTTTTTTGTTGAAAGAGAAGAGCATTAACATAAAATTCTTCAAAAGTATTTATTGGGATTAATGCGTTGTTTGTGAAATACTTGTGAAATCATTATGACTTCGGGAAAAGAAAAAACGAAAAAAAACGAATTTTTTTTATCAAAAAGTTTGCGCAAACTAAAAAAAGCTTTAAATTTGCACTCGCTTAAACGCTTTGCTGGTCTATGGTGTAATGGTAACACAACTGTTTTTGGTGCAGTCTTTCAAGGTTCGAGTCCTTGTAGACCAACAAAAAAAAAGCCTCTCATTTGAGAGGTTTTTTATTTTAAAAAGTTTGCGTAGAATAAAAAAAACTTTAAATTTGCGCTCGCTTAAGCGTTTTTAGTGGTCTATGGTGTAATGGTAACACAACTGTTTTTGGTGCAGTCTTTCAAGGTTCGAGTCCTTGTAGACCAACATAAAAAGCCTCTCATTCGGGAGGCTTTTTTTATGTGATAAGCTTTCGTATTGATGTTTTTACTTTGCTTTTTTATTTTGCAAGTAAAGAAGAAGGAACGACTCCAAATTTCTTTTTAAATGAAAATGAAAAATGAGATAGATCTTCAAAGCCTACTCCTGTATAAACTTCAGATGGCGGATTTCCCTGATTGATTAAATAATAAGCTTCTTGCAATCTTTTATTTAAAAGCCATTTCCCGGGTGTTTCCTGAAAAACTTTTTGAAAATCTCTTTTAAAAGTGGCTAAGCTTCTGCCTGTGAGATAGGCAAAGCGGGTGAGGTGTACATTAAAATGGAAATTCTTGTTCATAAAGGCTTCGAGGTCAATTTTGCCGGGCTCGTTAAAATCAAACAGAATATCTTTTAATTCGGGGTTTACTTTTAGTAAAAGATGTATGGCTTCTTTGATTTTTAAGTTAAATAAAGTTTCATTGTTTTCCTGTTCTACTTCCAGATAAGAAATAAGGGATTCCATGAAAGATTTGTAAAGTGAATTTGGGGACAATGAAATCATTGCATCTAAATCTGATCTTTTGTCAATTTTGAAATTGTATTCAGTGCTTATTTCTCGTAAAATCTCCTGATCTAAGAAAAGGGATATTGTTTTGAATTCTGCTCCTTCTGGTGGAATTTTAACAAATTTGGCTAAATGATTTCTTCTGCTAAAGCGAAAATCCCCTTCTTTTGAATGATAGGTTTTTTTACTGTCTGAAGCGATCATTTCGCCTGCAATCTGATAGCTAAATACATGTTCCGGTATAAAGTGTTCTCCTTCACGGCTTCGCGCGAAGTAGCAGGAGTATAATATTTTGGGTTTTGTGGTTGCTTTTGCTGTCATCATGTAAAGTTACTAAAAGATCCGGAAATCTTTTGGGGTAAAGATTTTCGGATCCCTGTCTTTTTGTTTAACGAATTAGTGCTCTTGGTTCAAGATAAGCTTCAAGGCCGATTGTTCCAAATTCCCTTCCAATTCCTGACTGTTTAAATCCTCCAAAAGGAGCCATGGGATCGTGTCCGATTCCGTTTATTTGCACGCGTCCGGCATTTATTTGAGAAGCGACTTTGTGGGCTCTTTTTTCATCTGAAGAGCTTACATAGGCCTGTAGTCCGTATGTGGTGTCGTTGGCGATCTCAATTGCTTCTTCTTCGGTTTTGTATGTTATAATAGATAAAACGGGACCGAAAATTTCTTCCCTTGCGATTCGCATTTGATTGTTTACATTTATAAAAACGGTTGGTTTTACAAAGTTTCCTTTTTCCAGGCCTTTGGGTTTTCCTAAGCCCCCAATTAGAATTTCGGCCCCTTCATCAAGACCGATCCGGATGTAATTCTGAACACGTTCGTATTGTTTTGCGCTGACCATTGGTCCGACTGCAGTTGTTTCGTTTTTTGGATCACCAACAATAGTATTTGATGCCGTTTTGATGATGAGGTCTTTTGCTTCTTCCAGTCGGTTTTCGGGAACTAATAATCTTGTTCCTGCAATGCATGCTTGTCCGCTATTCATGTAAGCGGCGATTATAGCAAGCGGAATTGCTTCTGAAAAATTAGCATCGTCAAGGATGATATTAGGTGATTTTCCTCCAAGCTCGAGCGTAACGCGTTTCATGGTTTCTACTGCTTCTTTTGCAATAATTTTACCAACATTAGTAGATCCGGTAAAAGAGATTTTTGCAATATCCGGATTATGGCTTATTTCTGCTCCGACAATTTCTCCTAATCCGTTAACGATATTAAAAACGCCTTTTGGTAATCCTGCTTCGTGAAGGCATTCGGTAATTAATTGTGTTTGTTGTGCACTCATCTCGCTGGGTTTTATTACGGTGGTGCATCCTGCGGCTATTGCAGTTGATAATTTGCTGCAAATAAAACCATTGCTTGAGTTCCATGGAATGATGATTCCAACTACACCAAGCGGTGTCATTTGAACTTCGGATTTTCCCATTGTTTTGGTAAAGGCATAGGTATTTAGCAGGTTGATTGCCGATTCGAAGCTTTTTAGCATATAGTCATAGCTGATAGTGGCAAATTGTAATGTTCCTCCGTATTCTTCAACCATTATATTGATGAATTCTTCTCTTCTTTTTTCAATAGAAGCCTGTATGTTTTGTAGGTATTGGGTTCTTTCTGTTGTTGTGGTTTTTGAAAAGGTTTTGAAGGCTTCTTTTGCTGCAGCTATTGCATTTTGGGTGTCTTTTTGATTCCCCAGAAGTACTCTTCCTAGTTTTTCATTTGTGGTCGGACTTATTAAATCGAAATATTCGGTTCCGTTTGGAGTGGTGAATTCTCCGTTAATGTAAATTTTGTCTATTGTTTTCATATTGATTTTTTTATGATTTTATTTGACAAAGATCCGGATTAAGCTTGTTGATAGCTTTGTTGTAAAGCTCAAAGGAACTTTGTTAAAAAGCTCATGTAAAAATATTTTTTAATAAAAGGGTTTGTCTGTATTGTATCAAAAAAAAAGCTTCTCAATTGGAAGCTTTTTTTGGGTTATTTGTTTGGGGAAAAAAGTTTAAATTTTAAATGTTATTACTGGTTTTACGGCATGATTTACTAGTCCCTCACTGATACTTCCGTTAAAAAAGTGCGCAAAAGCGGTTCTTCCGTGTGTGCACATTCCAATAATATCTGCATTTATGCTGTTTGAAAAGTTTATAATTCCTTTTTCGATATTGGTGTCGTTGTAAATGTGGGTGTCGTAATTGGTCAGGTTGAATTCATTTACAAAATCCTTCATTGTTTTTTCTGCTTCATGAGTTGGTTTGAAACTATTCGGTGTGCAAATTGTGACTAAATGTATTTTTGATTCGAAGAATTTAGCAAAATTTTGAAGTTTTTCAAAAGGTTTTTTTGTTTCGTCTGAAAAATCTGATGCGAAAACAATATTCGAGGTATTAAAGTTTGTGCCGTCTTTTTTGATCACTAAAACAGGAATTTCGGAATTTCGTATTACTTTTTCGGTATTTGAGCCAATTAATAATTCTTCAATGCCAGAAGAACCGTGAGATCCCATTATGATTAAATCAACATTGTAATCTTTGCTGACTTGTGTAATGCCATGAATTGGTTTGTCAATTTTTGTAATTTCTGTGACCTCAATTCCTTCTAAATAAGGTTTTGAAGAAACTTCGTCCAGCATTTCATTGGCCTTTTTCATAAAGAGCATCGTTTCAGGAATGCTTGCGCCTCCAAGTATAGCATCATTCATTTGGCTTGGTAATTCAAGCATGTGCAAAATGATGATTTCGGAGTTGTTTTTTCTTGCAATTTGAGACGCAACTTTCAAAGCGTCTTCTGCATGTTCGGAAAAGTCGGTAGGTACCAGAATTCGTTTCATAATTTTTTGGGGTTAAATAATGTGAAATTCTCTTATTTTAATGCTCTTATAAAGATAAGAAATATTTTTAGAGCAATGTATTTATTTTGATTTATAAAAAAAACACTATATTTGCACCGTTATTTATTAAAATCTAAATAATGAGGGGACTAAGTGTCCCCTCTTTTTATAAAATTATGACATTTAAAGAAAAAGTAAACGGATTAATTACAGAAGCTCTTCTGGAAAAGCCATCAATCTTTTTGATTGATCTGGCAGTGTCAGACTCTTTTAAAATTAGTGTTGGTTTAGATGGTGATGATGGAGTAGCGCTGCAGGATTGTATCGATGTTAGTCGTGCAATAGAGAATAATCTGGATCGTGAAGAACAGGATTTTTCACTTGAAGTAGCATCGGTTGGAGTAGGATCACCCTTGAAAATGACAAGACAATACATCAAAAATATTGGTAGAGCGTTGATTGTTACTACAAATACTGAAAAAATTGAGGCAGAATTGGTGGAAGCTAACGATGTTTTTATAATTTTGTCTTGGAAAGCAAGAGAACCGAAAAAAGTAGGAAAAGGAAAAGAAACAGTTCAAAAAGAGCAACAAATACCTTATACAGAAATTAAAGAGGCAATTGTTACAGTAACATTTTAATTAAAGAATTCGCATGGAAAATTTAGCATTAATCGATTCATTCTCAGAGTTTAAAGATAATAAACTTATTGATCGTGTAACGCTTATGGCAATTTTAGAGGACGTGTTTAGAAATGCATTAAAGAAAAAATACGGTTCTGATGATAACTTTGATATCATTATAAATCCTGACAAAGGAGATATGGAGATATGGAGAAGAAGAGTAATTGTTGCTGACGAAGATCTTGATTTTGAAAACGAGGAGATTACTTTGACTGAAGCAAGAATGATTGAAGCGGATTTTGAAATTGGTGAAGAAGTTTCTGAAGAAGTTAAATTGATTGATTTAGGAAGAAGAGCTATTTTGGCTTTGCGCCAAAATTTAATATCTAAAATTCACGAACACGATAATACAAATCTTTACAAACAATTTAAAGATATTATTGGTGATATTTATACTGCCGAAGTGCATCACGTACGTCCAAGAGTAGTTATCTTAGTTGATGATGAAGGAAACGAAATTGTGCTTCCAAAGGAAAAACAAATTCCATCTGATTTTTTCCGTAAAGGAGATAATGTTCGTGGAATTATTGAAAGCGTTGAATTAAAAGGAAATAAACCTCAAATTATTATGTCCAGAACTTCTGAGAAGTTTTTGGAGAAATTGTTTGAACAGGAAATTCCGGAAGTATTCGACGGTTTGATTACAGTTAAAAATGTAGTGCGTATTCCAGGTGAAAAAGCAAAAGTAGCTGTGGATTCTTATGATGATAGAATTGATCCGGTTGGGGCTTGTGTTGGTATGAAAGGATCTCGTATTCACGGAATTGTTCGTGAGTTAGGAAACGAAAATATTGACGTAATCAACTATACAAGTAATGTTCAATTGTTTATTACAAGAGCGTTAAGCCCTGCAAAAGTTTCTTCTATCAAAATTGATGAAGAAAATAAAAGAGCTGAAGTTTTTCTGAAATTAGAAGAAGTTTCTAAAGCAATTGGTAGAGGAGGTCATAATATAAAATTAGCGGGTCAGCTAACAGGTTACGAGCTTGATGTTATCAGAGAAGGTGATGTTGCTAGTGGCGAAGATGATGACGTTGAGTTAACTGAGTTTTCAGATGAAATTGAAGGCTGGGTTATCGAAGAATTTGCAAAAATTGGTTTAGATACAGCTAGAAGTATTTTAAAACAAGAAGTAGAAGATTTAGTAAGAAGAACAGATTTAGAAGAGGAAACGATTCTTGATGTTATGAAAATACTAAAAGAAGAGTTTGATAGCTAGTTATCTGCTCTAACAACACAACGAAAAAGGTAATAATAAAAAGGTTATATGTCTGAAGAGAGAGTAATAAGAATAAACAAGGTTTTAAGGGAATTAAATATTTCGTTAGAAAGAGCTGTTGATTATCTAAAAGATAAGGGAATTGCTATTGATGCAAATCCAAATGCGAAAATTTCTGATAGCGAATTTAATATCCTACAAAGCCAATTTGCGGGCGATAAGGGGAACAAGGAAGCTTCTAAAGAGGTAGGAGAAGAAAAAAGAAAAGAAAAAGAAGCTTTACGTGTTGAACGTGAGAAAGAAATTGAAGACAAACGCAGACAAGACGAAGAACGTCAAAAGCAACAAGAAATCATAAAAGCGAGAGCTGTTGTGACTGGGCCTGTTCAGGTAGGTAAAATTGATTTAAATCCAAAGAAACCTACAGTTGTTTCTACTCCTTCTGAGGAACCGGCAGTTAAAGCTGAAGAACCAAAAGTAGTTGTTACTCCAACTCAACCAGAAAAACCTGTTCAAAAAGAAATTGTACAGCCGGAGCCGGTTGTTGTTCCTGTTGTAGCTGAAGAGAAGAAGGTAGAAAAGCCTATTATTACAGAGAAAAAAGAAGTAAAAGTGGAGACTCCAAAAGTGGCCCAGGAGCCGGTTGTGTCAACTGATCCTACGACTGCTGAGGAAACAATCACTACGCAATATCAAAAATTATCGGGAACTACTCTTACTGGGCAAACTATTGATTTATCTCAATTTAATAAACCAAAGAAAAAGAAAGAAGATCCGAAAATCACGCCTAATAAGCCGGGAGCTCCGGGAGCAAATAATAACGCTAATAAAAATAAGCGTAAAAGAATTGCTCCTAAACCTGGAACACCAGGTGCACCTAAAACTGCTACAGGGAATGCGCCGGGTACTCCAAACCCTAATAAAATTACACCAAATACTGGTGGTGGAGGTTTTAATGCTAACAGAAGTGCCAGACCTGGTTTTGTAAAAGGGAATCGTCCTGCAATTGTGGCTAAAGTTGAGCCTACTGAAGAGGAAGTAAAAAACCAAATTAGAGAGACTCTTGAAAAACTTCAGGGTAAAGGTGGAAAATCAAAAGCGGCTAAATACAGAAGAGATAAAAGAGATACGCACCGTCAGAAATCTGATGAAGAGCAAAGAGCAATTGATGAAGGAAGTAAAACGATTAAAGTTACGGAATTTGTTACTGTAGGTGAAATTGCAATCATGATGGATGTGCCGATTACTAAAGTAATTGGAACTTGTATGTCTCTTGGTATCATGGTAACCATGAACCAGCGTTTAGATGCTGAAACATTAACTATTGTAGCAGATGAATTTGGTTACGAAGTTGAGTTTATTACAGTTGATATCGAAGATGCTATTGAGGTAATTGAAGATAAAGAAGAAGATTTAGTAGTCAGAGCGCCAATCGTTACTGTAATGGGTCACGTCGATCACGGTAAAACATCTTTACTGGATTATATCCGTAAAGAAAATGTTATCGCTGGTGAGTCCGGAGGTATTACACAACACATTGGGGCATACGGAGTAACTTTAGATAATGGTCAAAAAATCGCATTCTTAGATACACCGGGTCACGAGGCGTTTACCGCGATGCGTGCACGTGGAGCTCAGGTTACCGATATTGCTATTATTGTAGTAGCTGCGGATGATGATATCATGCCACAAACAAAAGAAGCAATTTCTCACGCACAAGCGGCGGGAGTACCAATTATATTTGCAATCAATAAAATTGATAAACCAAATGCTAATGTTGAAAAAATCAAAGAGCGTTTGGCTGGGATGAATTTACTTGTTGAAGATTGGGGTGGGAAAATTCAGTCACATGATATTTCTGCAAAAGTTGGAACAGGAGTAAAAGAATTATTAGAGAAAGTTTTATTAGAAGCTGAGATTTTAGATTTAAAATCAAATCCTAACAAAGCAGCTCAGGGAACTGTGGTTGAGGCTTTCTTAGATAAAGGAAAAGGATATGTATCAACTATTTTAGTTCAACACGGAACTTTAAAAGTTGGGGATTATATGTTGGCAGGTAAGCATCATGGTAAAATTAAAGCCATGCATGACGAACGTGGGCATATTGTTAAGGAAGCAGGTCCTTCGACTCCGGTATCAGTATTAGGTTTAGATGGTGCGGCAACTGCAGGTGATAAGTTTAATGTATTTGAAGATGAAAAAGAAGCAAAACAAATTGCGTCTAAACGTTCTCAATTAATGCGTGAACAATCTGTACGTACACAGCGTCATATTACACTTGATGAAATCGGTCGTCGTATTGCACTTGGTCAGTTTAAAGAATTGAATGTAATCCTTAAAGGAGACGTTGATGGATCTGTTGAGGCATTATCAGATTCGTTCTCTAAACTTTCTACTGAAGAGGTTCAGATTAATATTATCCATAAAGGAGTTGGTGCAATTACTGAAACTGACGTTATGTTGGCTTCAGCATCTGATGCGATCATTATCGGATTTAACGTTCGTCCTGCCGGAAATGCAAGACAACTTGCTGATAAAGAGGAAATCGATATCCGTTACTACTCTATTATCTATGCAGCTATCGATGACTTGAAAGATGCAATGGAGGGAATGTTAGCTCCGGAAATGAAAGAAGAAATTTTAGGAACTGCTGAGATCCGTGAGATCTTCAAAATTTCTAAAGTGGGTTCTATTGCGGGATGTATGGTAATGGATGGTAAAATTATGAGAACTTCTAAAATTAGAGTTATCAGAGAAGGGGTTGTAGTGCATACAGGAGAACTTGTAGCATTGAAACGTTTCAAAGATGATGTCAAAGAAGTTTCTAAAGGTTATGATTGTGGTATCCAGATTAAAGGCTACAACGACATCGAAGAAAGAGATGTTATTGAGGCATACCATGAAGTTGCAATTAAAAAGAAATTGAAATAGTATTTTTTAATCAAAATATTTAGAAGTCCCAATGAGAATTGGGACTTTTTTTATGCCTGTGTTTTAGCGTGTAGTTCAGCGATAAAACTTGTAATTGAAAGTATGTTTTATTTATTTCAGATTTTAATGTTATTTTTGGAAAAATTATTTAAACATGAAACGATTAATTTACGGCATTGTTTTTTTTATAAGTATTTCTACAATGAGTTTTGCTCAGGAAGCAGTGGAGAAAAAGTCGCCGCCAAAGGGTAATGCCGAAGTGGGAGATTACTATGGTGAAGATGTATCTGAAGTTTCTCGGGGTAAGGCTATTTCAGTGGAGAAATTAGAAGATAAATTAAAGGATGCCAAGAAACTTGAAAGTGTTACTGTAAAAGGAGAGGTGACTGATGTTTGTGAAAAAAGAGGATGCTGGGTGACTATTAAAACAGAAAATGGCTCGTCTTTTTTTGTGAAAATGAAGGATTATGCTTTTTTTGTGCCTACTGCATTAAAAGGAAAAAATGTCGTTTTAGAAGGTAATGCTGAAAAGAAAATTACCTCTGTTGAGGAGTTAAAACATTATGCTAAAGATGCTAAAAAAGCCCAGTCTGAAATAGATGCAATTACTTTTCCAAAAGAAGAAATAAGATTTTTAGCGAATGGAATTAAGGTTGTGAACTAGATTGTATTTTGTGAATTAATATAGTTGCTGTATTCAAAAGCCCCAATGGGGGCTTTTTTTATTTTTGGAATTTTGATTTTAAAAATGATTTTTCTTATTGTTTTGTAAGTGTTTTTTTGATTTAGGATGAAGGATAAAGATTAGTCTTTATTATTAATTATCGACTGTTTGGGGGGTGAAAACAAGTTGTTTTTTAAGGTTGTAGTGGGTAGTTACGAATTGGGGTGTTTTTAGTGTTGTATTTTGTGAATTAGTGATGTTTATGCAGTGTTGTCCGGTAAGTTTTCAGGGTAAAAATACTGCTGCCCAAATAGTGTGTTGTGATGAGTTTGGTACTATAGTTTGGCACAAAAAAAAGCGAGATCAAATCTCGCTTTTTGCATATGTTTTAGCAATCGTTTTATTTGCCCGGTTTGATTAAAAAAACACTTTTGTATCTCTTTTTGATGTCTGCTAAATTGCGTTCAGCCTCTATTCGTGTTTTAAAATTGCCAACCATTACTTTATAGTTTGGAGTGTTGAAAATTATCGTTCCGTCAATAGTTGTATATTCTCTTTTAAAATCGGCTAGTGTTTTTTTTGCCTCTTCGCTTTTACCACTAAAGATTTGAATTTTATAAGTGTCATTTGTACTTATTGATGTGTTAATTTTGCGTTTGTCGTTCAATAATTGCTCAAATTTAGGATCCTGATTCAGTGTTAAATTTTGGTCTTGAGCATGAATGTTATGGGCTAAAGTGAACATTGTTAATGTTAAGAAAACTCTTTTTGAGTAGGTTAAAATTCTCATAATGTGATGGTTTTTATGCAAAAGTAGTATTTAAAAATTGTATCAAAAATTTTAATATTATTTAGAATTGATATAAATTGATATTTAAGAGTATTTTAAGGTTTTGAGAATAGTTCATAAGTCGTATTTTTGTGCAAGTTTTAAAAGAAGGTATTAATTTTTTGTCTGATTTATTACAGAAAAAATCATACCAAAAATTAGTAGATAATTATTATACTATATGAAAAAGGTGGGTAACCATAATTCGATCTCAAGAAAATTGCTCCTTAGCTTATCGCTAACGCTAATTTTCTCCCTAACTTCATTTGCTCAACAAGCTGCTGCTCCGGCGGCGCCTGAAGCTGCTGCTCCGGCTGCCGCTGCAGGTGGTGATCCAGTAAAAGGGAAAGAACTTTTTAATGCAAATTGCGCTGCATGTCACAAATTAGATGCTAAATCAACAGGTCCTGCTTTAAGGGGAGTTGCTGCTAAGCACGAAATGGCTTGGATCTACAAGTGGGTTCATAACAGTTCTGAAGTTATTAAATCAGGTGACCCTGTAGCGGTGAAACTTTTTGAAGAAAACAATAAGTCTGTAATGACTTCTTTTCCTCAATTGTCTACTGGTGATATTGATAATATTATCGCTTATACTTCTACTGAAAAACCGGGGCCTCCAGTCGGTACTGTAGCTGAAAAGTTACCTAGTGGTCCTCAAGAAGGAGGAAGTGGGATTTCTAATAATATTATATTAGGGGCTCTTGCCCTTGTAATGGCTATTTTAGTTGTGATGTTGTTCATGGTGAACAAAGTGTTGACTAAAGTTGCTGGTAACAATGGTATTGTAGTTGGGCCTAAAGAAGCAAGGACTCCAATCTGGAAAGCTTTTGCTAAGAATCAATTTTTAGTTTTAGTTACTTCTATCTTTTTGCTTTTGGCAAGTGGTTACTTTGTATACGCTTTCTTGATGCAAGTTGGTGTTGATCAAAATTATGAGCCAATTCAGCCAATTCATTATTCTCATAAAATCCACGCTGGAGATAACGAGATCAATTGTAAATATTGCCACTCTGCTGCTCGTGTAAGTAAAAATGCTGGTATTCCATCTTTGAACGTTTGTATGAACTGTCATAAAAATATTTCTGAAGTTGCGGAAACTACAGCTACTCCTGAGTACAGCAAAGCATTTTACGATGCTCAGATCCAAAAATTGTATGATGCAGTGGGTTGGGATAAAACCAAACAAGCATATACTGGAAAAACGCAGCCTGTAAAATGGGTTCGTATTCATAATCTTCCTGATTTTGTTTACTTCAACCACTCTCAGCACGTTTCTGTTGCAGGAGTTGAATGTCAGACTTGTCATGGTCCGGTGCAAGAATTTGAAATCATGAAGCAGTACTCTAAATTAACAATGGGATGGTGTGTTGATTGCCATAGAAAAACTGATGTTAAGATGGAAGGAAATGCATATTACGATAAAATTCATGCTGAACTTTCTAAAAAATACGGTGTAGAGAAATTAACTGCAGCGCAAATGGGAGGTTTAGAATGCGGTAAATGCCACTATTAATCGAATTATTAAGATTTTAATATTTATATACAATGTCATCAAACAAAAAATACTGGAAAAGTGTTGAAGAACTAGAGAATGGTTCTATTGTTGAGGCGCTTAGAAATAACGAATTTGTTGAAGAAATTCCTACTGAAGAATTCTTAGGAAATGCAGATGCTTTAGCTTCATCTGGAACTTCACGTCGTGACTTTTTAAAGTACGTAGGATTTAGTACTGCAGCTGTTACACTTGCTGCCTGCGAAGGTCCTGTTCACAAGTCTATCCCTTATGTGTTACAACCGGAACAAATCATTCCTGGTGTTGCAGATTATTATGCAACTACTGTTTTTGATGGTTTCGATTTTGCTAACCTTTTGGTAAAAACTCGTGAGGGTCGTCCAATTAAAATTGATAACAATACTATTTCTGGAGCTAAGTTTTCAGCCAATGCTAGAATTCATGCGTCTATATTATCACTATATGATAGTATGCGTTTGAAAGAACCAAAATTGGATGGAAAAAATAGTAGCTGGTCTGCTGTTGATTTGAAAATTAAATCAAGTCTTGCTGATGCAAAAGCAAAAGGTGGGCAAGTGGTATTGTTGACAAATACTTTAGCGAGTCCGTCTACTGAAAAATTAATTGGTGAATTTATCGCTAAAAACCCTAATGTAAAACATGTTGTCTATGATGCAGTTTCTTCATCTGACGCATTAGATGCATTTGAAACAGTTTACGGAGAAAGAGCTCTTGTTGATTATGATTTTTCAAAAGCTTCTGTAATTGTTTCTATTGGAGCTGATTTCTTAGGTGATTGGCAAGGTGGAGGATATGATGCAGGATATGCACAAGGTAGAATTCCGTCAGGGCCTACCGGGTCTAAAAAAATGTCTCGTCATTTTCAGTTTGAATCAAATATGACATTGTCCGGAGCTTCTGCTGATAAGCGTATTCCTATGAATGCTGCAAATCAAAAACAAGCTTTGGTAGAAATTTATAATAATATTACAGGTTCTTCTGTTGCTAATTCTTTAGATTCTAAGTTTAAAGCTGAAGTAGCTAAAGCTATTCATGACTTAAAACTTGCCGGTTCTAAAGGAGTTTTAGTTTCAGGACTTGAAGATAAAAATGCTCAATTATTAGTTTTAGCGATCAACCAGGTGTTGGCTAGTGAAGCTTTTAATACAGTTGGTACAAGACAAATTAGAAAAGGATCTAATGCAGTTGTATCTCAATTGGTAAAAGACATGAATGCTGGAAGTGTTCATACTTTGATCATGAGCGGAATTAATCCGGTTTATACTTTAGCTGATTCAGCTTCTTTTGTAGCTGGATTGAAAAAAGTAAAAACGTCAGTTGCTTTTTCTTTAAAAGAAGATGAAACGGCATCTATAACTACAATTGCTGCGCCGGTACCTCATTATTTAGAGGCTTGGGGAGATGTTGTAATTACAAAAGGAACTTATAGTTTAACTCAGCCAACTATTCGTCCTATATTCAATACAAAACAATTTCAAGATATTTTACTATCATTAAACGGAACTCCTGGAAATTTCTATGATTACATTAAAGCGAATTCAGCTTCAGTAATTACAGGTTCTTCCTGGAATAAAGTTTTACATGATGGTGTTTTTGTAATGGGTTCATCGGCTTTATCTGCTGGATCTGTTGATTATGCAACTGCTGCAAATGCTCTTGCAAAATCAAAATCTGTAGGAGAATTCGAATTGGTATTGTATACGAAAACAGGTTTGGGTGACGGTCAACAAGCAAACAATCCTTGGTTGCAAGAGTTTCCGGATCCAATCACAAGAGTTTCTTGGGATAACTATGTGACTGTTTCGAATGCTGATGCTAAAAAAATTGGCTTAACAAATGAAATTGTTGCAAACGGAGGTTTAAACGGAAGTTATGCTACAATTACTACTGCTGATGGTACAAAATTAGAAAATGTACCGGTAATTGTTCAGCCGGGACAAGCCGTTGGTACTGTTGGTTTGGCATTGGGTTATGGTCGTAAGGCTGCTCTAAAAGAAGAAATGGTAGTAGGTTTAAATGCTTACACTTTATATAAAAATTTCAATAGTGTTCAATCTGTTACTATTGCGAAAGCAAATGGAGTTCATGAGTTCGCTTGTGTTCAGGGACAGAAAACATTAATGGGAAGAGGAGATATTATAAAAGAAACTTCTCTTAACATCTTTAATTCTGAGGATCCGGAACATTGGAACGAACAACCAATGGTATCTTTGGATCACGAAGAAGTAAAAGCTACAACTGTTGATTTATGGGAATCATTTGATCGTTCTACAGGACATCACTTTAACCTTTCTATTGACTTAAACGCTTGTACAGGTTGTGGAGCATGTGTTATTGCTTGTCACGCTGAAAACAACGTACCAGTTGTAGGTAAAGCAGAGGTAAGAAGAAGCCGTGATATGCACTGGTTGCGTATTGACAGATACTATTCTTCTGAAAGTACTTTTGAAGGTGATAATAAAAGAAAAGAGGAAATCGCTGGTTTGTCTAGTTCATTATCTACATTTAATGAAATGGAAAAAGCAGGAGATAATCCACAAGTTTCTTTCCAACCAGTAATGTGTCAACACTGTAATCACGCACCTTGTGAAACAGTTTGTCCGGTTGCTGCAACATCTCACGGTCGTGAAGGTCAAAATCATATGGCATACAACAGATGTGTTGGTACTCGTTATTGTGCAAACAACTGTCCATATAAAGTACGTCGTTTTAACTGGTTCTTGTACAACAAAAACAGTGAATTCGATTACCATATGAATGATGATTTAGGACGTATGGTATTAAACCCAGACGTAAACGTTCGTTCTCGTGGAGTTATGGAAAAATGTTCTATGTGTATCCAAATGACACAGGCGACTAAGCTAAAAGCTAAAAATGAAGGTCGTCCGGTTGCTGATGGTGAATTCCAGACAGCATGTTCAAATGCTTGTTCTTCAGGAGCAATGATATTTGGTGATGTTAATGATGCTGAAAGTAAAGTGGCTAAATTAGCTGCTGATGATAGATCATACCACTTATTGGAGCATGTTGGAACAAAACCTAATGTGGTTTACCACGTTAAAGTTAGAAATACTTAGAATAAATTATTAATTAAGAAACATATAAAGGATTATGTCGTCTCACTACGAAGCACCCATTAGAAAACCTTTAGTTATAGGTGATAAATCTTATCACGATGTAACTGTAGATGTAGCTGCACCTGTTGAAGGTCCGGCAAACAAACATTGGTGGATTGTATTTTCAATCGCATTAATAGCCTTCCTTTGGGGGTTAGGTTGTATAATTTACACCGTATCTACCGGTATTGGAACATGGGGATTAAATAAAACAGTTGGTTGGGCCTGGGATATCACGAACTTCGTTTGGTGGGTTGGTATTGGTCACGCCGGAACATTAATTTCTGCGGTATTATTACTTTTCCGTCAGCGTTGGAGAATGGCAATTAACCGTTCTGCGGAAGCTATGACTATCTTCTCGGTAGTTCAGGCAGGTTTATTTCCAATTATTCACATGGGACGTCCATGGTTAGCATACTGGGTTTTACCTATTCCAAATCAATTTGGATCATTATGGGTAAACTTTAACTCACCATTGCTTTGGGACGTTTTCGCGATTTCAACGTATCTTTCAGTATCATTGGTTTTCTGGTGGACTGGTTTATTACCTGATTTTGCAATGCTACGTGATAGAGCAATAACACCTTTTAATAAACGAGTATATTCTATCCTAAGTTTTGGGTGGAGTGGTAGAGCTAAAGACTGGCAGCGTTTTGAAGAAGTATCTTTAGTATTAGCTGGTTTGGCTACTCCTCTTGTACTTTCTGTACATACGATTGTATCTATGGACTTTGCTACTTCTGTAATTCCTGGATGGCATACCACAATCTTCCCTCCGTACTTCGTTGCCGGAGCGGTATTCTCAGGATTTGCAATGGTAAATACATTGTTGATCGTTATGAGAAAAGTTTCTAATCTTGAAGCCTATATTACACTACAACATATCGAATTAATGAACATTGTAATCATGATTACTGGTTCTATCGTAGGGGTAGCGTACATCACTGAGTTATTTGTGGCTTGGTATTCAGGAGTAGAGTATGAGCAATATGCATTCCTGAACAGAGCTACCGGACCTTACTGGTGGGCATATTGGTCGATGATGACTTGTAACGTTTTCTCTCCACAATTTATGTGGTTCAAGAAATTAAGAACAAGTATCATGTTTTCATTTATTATTTCGATCGTTGTAAACATCGGAATGTGGTTTGAAAGATTCGTAATTATTGTTACTTCTTTACATAGAGATTACCTTCCATCTTCTTGGACAATGTTCTCACCAACATTTGTTGATATTGGAATTTTCATCGGAACGATAGGTTTCTTCTTCGTATTGTTTTTATTATACTCTAGAACATTCCCTGTAATTGCTCAGGCAGAGGTAAAAACAATTTTGAAAGGAACAGGAGATAATTACATTAGAGAAAGAGCAAATAAAGATTCACATCATGAGTAATAAAGTAATATACGCCATTTATAATGACGATGATATTTTGATGGATGCAGTAAAGAAAACCAGAGCTGCTCATCATCATATTGAAGAGGTTTTTACTCCATTCCCAGTTCACGGATTGGATAAAGCTATGGGTTTAGCACCAACAAGATTAGCAATTTGTGCATTTTTATATGGATGTGTTGGTATTTCTGTTGCTACAACCATGATGAGTTATATCATGATTCATGACTGGCCACAAGATATTGGGGGTAAACCAAGTTTTAGTTTCATTCAGAATATGCCTGCATTCGTGCCAATTATGTTTGAAATGACAGTGTTTTTTGCTGCCCACTTAATGGTTATTACTTTTTATATGAGAAGTAGATTATGGCCATTTAAACAAGCTGAGAATCCTGATGTAAGAACAACAGATGACCATTTTTTAATGGAAGTTGCTGTAAACGATAACGAAGCAGAACTAGTTTCTTTTTTCGAAGGTACAGGCGCTGTTGAAGTTAAAGTAATTGAAAAGAATTAATTGTAGCTATGAAAAGGATATATAAAATAACACTTTTAGTTGGTATAACTATTTTAGTTTCATCTTGCCACAATAATTCGGCACCAAACTATCAGTATTTTCCAAATATGTATGAGTCTGTAGGTTATGAAACTTATTCAGAAGCAAAAATATTTAAGGGAGGAAAAGAAGGACAGCTTCCTGCAGAAGGAAGTATTAATAGAGGTTTTGAACCTTATGAATATGAAAATTCAACTGCTGGTTATGAATTGGCTAAAGCTAATTTAAAATCACCTTTGGATTCAATCGAAAGAAATTCCGGAAAAGGAAAAGAACTTTTCGAAATTTACTGTATTAGCTGCCATGGTGCAACTGGAAACGGTAAAGGTAAATTGGTTGAAAGAGAAAAATTTCTTGGAGTACCTAGCTATAAAGACAGAGTTATTACTGAAGGAAGTATCTTTCACGTTGAAACTTATGGTTTAAATGCAATGGGTTCACATGCAAATCAATTAAGTGCCCACGAACGTTGGTTAGTTGCTGACTATGTTCTAAAACTAAAAAGCCAATTATAATTGTTGAACAAACTGATCGTAATAGATATGTATACATTTTCAAGTAAATTAAAAACTTTTTCTATCATCCTAATGGCCCTTGGTATATTAGGAATTGGATATGGTTTTTTAACTGCTCCTAAAGATATTCAAGAAGTTGAAAAAATTCTAGCTGCGGATGAGCATGGATCTCATGGTGCTGCACATGAGGCAACAGCGGAGACTTCACATCAAGAAGCTGGACATCATGAAGCTGCCGAAGCTTCGCATGATTCGCACAAAGGTAGCGAGCATGCAAAAGTTAATGCTGCTGATGAGCATGAAAAACATCTAACACATGTATTGCACCAATTGCAAAATAAGCCGTGGTCAGCTTTATATGTTGCGTGTATTTTCTTCTTACTACTTTCTATGGGAACTTTAGCGTTTTATGCTATTCAACAAGTTGCTCAGGCAGGTTGGTCTCCGGTTTTATTTAGAGTTATGCAGGGAATAACCGCTTATTTGCCGGTAGGTTCTGTTATTTTCTTTATCATTTTAATTCTTTGCGGATTACACTTTAATCACATATTTGTATGGTTAGGTGAAGGAGTTACAAACCCAAAAAGTCCTAATTATGATGAAATAATCGCTGGAAAAGCAGGTTATTTAAATTTTACTTTCTGGATTATTAGAGCTGCTATCTTTTTGGTAGGGTGGAATTTGTATCGTTATCAATCCAGAAAAAATTGTTTAGCTCAGGATGATGCTAATGATGATTTGTATTATAAAAAGAACTTTAAGTTAACCGCTGGTTTCTTAGTATTCTTTATCGTATCTGAGTCTATTATGTCTTGGGACTGGATTATGTCAATCGATCCACACTGGTTCAGTACTTTATTTGGATGGTATGTATTTGCTTCTTTCTTTGTAAGCGGTATTACTGCTATAGCATTAGTTACAGTATACTTAAAATCAAAAGGGTATTTAGAATATGTAAATACAAGCCACATTCACGATTTAGCTAAATTTATGTTTGGTATCAGTGTTTTCTGGACTTACTTATGGTTTTCTCAATTCATGTTGATCTGGTATGCAAACATCCCGGAAGAGGTTACTTACTTTGTAACAAGAATTCAATTATATAATTTACCATTCTTTGGTGCTGTGGTTATGAACTTTGTGTTCCCATTATTAATATTAATCAATACTGATTTCAAACGCCTTAGCTGGGTGATTGTAATGGCTGGTGTTGTAATTTTATTAGGTCACTATGTTGATTTCTTTAATATGATTATGCCTGGTACAGTTGGAGATAAATGGTTTATTGGAGTTCCTGAAATTGCATCTATTCTTTTCTTCTTAGGTTTATTTATTTTTGTTGTATTTACTGCATTAACTAAAGCTCCTCTGTTAGCAAAAAGAAATCCTTTCATTGAAGAAAGTAAACATTTTCATTATTAATATTTAAAGAAGTAAACAGATGACAAGTTTGTTGGTAATTATAGTTTTAGTTTTATTAGCAGTTGCATTATGGCAATTGACCAAGATATTTGATCTTACTCAGGTAGGATCTTCTTCGGACGATTCTCAGGTTGCATCAGATAATGATAATAATGTTCAGGGATATATTATGTTTGGCTTTTTGGCTTTCATTTATATATTTACTATCTACGGTTTACTAAAATGGGGGCATTTGGCACTTCATACTCCGGCTTCAGAACATGGACTTTTGGTAGACAGTCTGATGAATATTACCTGGGTTTTAATTTTTACAGTACAGGTTATTACTCAGGGTTTATTGTATTGGTTCTCTTTTAAAAATAGAGGTCATAAAGATAAAAAAGCATTATTCTTTGCTGATAGTAATAAATTAGAAGCAATTTGGAGTATTATTCCGTCTGTAGTTTTAGCTTGTTTAATTCTTTATGGATTGTATGCCTGGAACAACATTATGTTTGTTGACAAAGATGAAGATGTAATTGAAATCGAATTATATGCTCAGCAATTTAAATGGACTGCAAGATACGCTGGTCAGGATAATGTTTTAGGGAAAGCTAACGTACGTTTGATTGAAGGTGTAAATACTTTGGGAGTTGATATGTCTGATCCAAATGCTCAGGATGATATTGTAGTTTCTGAATTACATATTCCAAAAGGGAAAAAAATACATTTCAAAATGCGTTCTCAAGACGTATTGCACTCCGCTTATATGCCTCACTTTAGAGCGCAAATGAACTGTGTTCCGGGTATGGTTACTGAGTTTGCCTTTGTTCCAACTTATACAACTTCAGAATACAGAGAATTACCTTTTATGATCGAGAAAGTTGCAAACATCAACAAACTTAGAGCTGAAAAAAGTGTAGAGTTAGTTGCAAAAGGTGGTACAGCTTTAGATCCTTATACATTTGATTATTTATTATTATGTAATAAAATTTGTGGAGCTTCTCATTACAACATGCAAATGAAAGTGGTTGTTGATACTCCGGAAGATTATAAAAAATGGTTAAGCGAAAAAACTACTTTAGCTCAGGATATTAAAGCGGCTGCTGCTGCTAAAGCACCGGCTGAAGGAGCAAAAGCTACTACAGATAGTACAGCTAAAGATACTGTTAAGGCGGTAATTGATACTGTTAAAGCAGTTGTAGCTAAAGTTGCTATGAAATAATATTTATTAAGAAAATTTAAAGTACACATATATGTCAGCAGAAGCGCACGATCACGATCACGGACACGATCACGAGCACGAACATCATCATAAAGACACGTTCATTACTAAGTATATTTTTAGTATTGATCACAAAATGATTGCTAAGCAATACTTAATTACCGGTATTATTATGGGAATTATTGGTATTGCAATGTCCTTGCTTTTCAGAATGCAATTAGCATGGCCGGAAGAGTCTTTCAAGATATTTAATGTTTTATTAGGAGATAAATTTGCACCAGATGGTGTAATGGCAAACGATATTTATTTAGCTTTAGTAACAATTCATGGTACCATCATGGTATTCTTTGTACTAACAGCCGGTTTGAGTGGAACTTTTAGTAACTTACTTATTCCACTTCAGATTGGAGCAAGAGATATGGCTTCCGGATTCATGAATATGATTTCATACTGGTTGTTTTTCTTATCTGCTGTAATCATGTTAAGCTCTTTATTTGTTGAAGCCGGACCAGCTTCTGCAGGTTGGACAATTTATCCACCGTTAAGTGCTTTACCACAAGCTATTCCAGGTTCTGGTACAGGTATGACTTTATGGTTAGTTTCTATGGCTATCTTTATTGCATCTTCTTTAATGGGATCTTTAAATTACATCGTTACTGTTATCAACTTAAGAACTAAAGGAATGTCTATGACTAGACTTCCACTTACAATCTGGACATTTTTCGTAACTGCTATTATTGGTGTTATTTCGTTCCCGGTATTGTTATCTGCAGCTTTATTATTGATTTTTGACAGAAGTTTTGGTACTTCATTCTTCTTATCTGATATTTATATTGCAGGAGAGGTTTTACATTACCAGGGAGGTTCTCCGGTATTATTCGAACACTTATTCTGGTTCTTAGGACACCCTGAGGTTTATATCGTAATCTTACCAGCGATGGGACTTGTTTCTGAAATTATGGCTACGAACTCTCGTAAACCAATCTTCGGATACAGAGCGATGATCATGTCAGTTCTTGCAATTGCATTTTTATCTACGATCGTTTGGGGTCACCACATGTTTATTTCGGGTATGAATCCTTTCTTGGGATCTGTATTTACCTTTACTACTTTATTGATTGCGATTCCATCTGCTGTAAAAGCGTTTAACTGGATTACGACTTTATGGAAAGGTAACCTACAATTCAACCCTGCAATGTTATTCTCTATCGGAATGGTTTCTACTTTCATCACTGGAGGTTTAACCGGAATCATTTTAGGAGATAGTACTTTAGATATTAACGTTCACGATACTTACTTTGTAATTGCTCACTTTCACTTAGTAATGGGTATCTCTGCACTTTATGGAATGTTTGCTGGTATTTACCACTGGTTCCCTAAAATGTACGGAAGAATGTTAAATAAAAACTTAGGTTACATTCACTTTTGGGTAACAGCAGTTTGTGCTTACGGAGTTTTCTTCCCAATGCACTTTATCGGATTAGCGGGTTTACCAAGACGTTACTATACAAACACAAACTTCCCATTATTTGATGATTTACAAAATGTGAATGTTTTAATTACAACATTTGCTCTTGTAGGAGGTGCATTCCAATTGGTATTCTTGTACAACTTCTTTAGTAGTATTTTCTATGGTAAGAAAGCAGTACAAAACCCATGGAAATCTACAACATTAGAGTGGACTACTCCGGTAGAACATATTCACGGGAACTGGCCAGGTGAAATCCCTCATGTATACCGTTGGCCATATGACTACAGTAACCCAAATCATGATGTAGATTTTGTACCGCAAAATGTACCGATGAAAGAAGGTGAAGAAGTTTTACACCACTAAAAATATTTTAAAAAGGCTGTCTGAAAAGACAGCCTTTTTTGTTTTTGCGAAAAGTGACTTAGTATTCATTTTCTCAATATTCTGAAATTCCAGATTCCATAATGCTCAGTATTCTTATTGGAGTTTGGAACTTTTTATTTCAAATTTATGTATTTTACAAACTGATTACTTTGCCTATCTTTGTAAAATGAATGAGAACCTAGACCCCACTACAAATGGGTACAATCCAGAAGAATTAGATCTTGAAAAAAGATTGCGTCCGCTGTCGTTTGATGATTTTGCGGGACAAGATCAAGTTTTAGAGAATTTGAAAGTTTTTGTTGCAGCAGCCAATCAACGAGGTGAAGCTCTTGATCATACATTATTTCATGGGCCTCCCGGATTAGGAAAAACGACTTTAGCTAATATTTTGGCTAATGAACTGGAAGTAGGAATCAAAATCACTTCAGGACCTGTTTTAGATAAACCTGGAGATTTGGCTGGATTACTTACCAATCTTGATGAAAGAGATGTTTTATTTATTGATGAGATTCATCGTTTGAGTCCAATTGTTGAAGAATATTTATATTCGGCAATGGAAGATTTTAAGATTGATATCATGATTGAATCCGGACCAAATGCCAGAACGGTTCAGATTAATTTAAATCCCTTTACTTTAATTGGGGCTACAACCCGTTCAGGGTTGTTAACAGCACCAATGCGTGCACGTTTTGGAATTTCATCACGATTGCAATATTATACTACGGAACTTTTGACTACTATTGTTGAAAGAAGTTCGTCAATTCTTAAAATGCCAATTTCGTTAGATGCTGCTATTGAAATAGCAGGCAGAAGTCGTGGCACACCTCGTATTGCAAATGCATTGTTACGCAGAGTACGTGATTTTGCCCAGATAAAGGGAAACGGAACTATCGATCTTGAAATTGCTCGTTATGCCTTAAAAGCACTTAATGTGGATGCCCATGGTCTTGATGAAATGGATAATAAAATCTTGTTGACTATTATCAATAAATTCAAAGGTGGACCTGTTGGACTTTCAACTTTGGCAACTGCTGTTTCGGAAAGTAGTGAAACTATTGAGGAAGTGTATGAACCGTTCCTTATTCAGGAAGGGTTTATTATGCGTACCCCGCGTGGACGTGAAGTAACAGATAAAGCGTATAAACATCTGGGAAAAATAAACACTAATATTCAGGGCGGATTATTTTAAAGACACATCATGAAACATTTCGTTTTACTTTTGCTATTTACTTGTTTCTCTTCTTTCGCACAGTCGAAATGTTTTTCTCATCTTGCTTATGGAAAATCACGTCAACAGGTTTTGGATCTTTATATTCCTACCGGTAATTTGAATGATTTGCCTGTTGTTATACTTCTTCATGGAGGAGCCTGGTCAATGGGGGGACTTGAATACACTGGTAAACATGCGCAGGATATATGCAATCAGGGATTTATCGTGGCCAATGTAGATTATCGTTATGTAAGTGATAAGATTTCGGCCAGGGATTTATTAGCTGATATTGGAGCTGCTGTTGCTTATGTTTCAGATGTTTCTGGTAAATATGGTTATAGTAAAAATGGGTATCATATCGTTGGAATTAGTGCTGGAGCACATTTGGCATTGTTATATGGTTATACCAATAAGAATATGAAGTCTATAACTGCACTTTGCGCGCCTTCAAGATTAGATTCTTTGGAGATATTAGAGTTTCTTAAAAAGAACGGTCTTTTGGAGGTCATTGAAAAACTGGCAGGAGCCAAATTTAATGCAAATGGAGCTAATCCCAAATTTATTGCAATAAGTCCTTTTAGTACTATTTCAAACACGCCCACATTATTGATACATGGAGATGCTGATCCTGTGGTTAATGTTAGTCAATCTCAAAATCTTTACATAGAATTGAAAAGAAAAGGGGTGGAGGCAAAATTGATTATTAGAGATGGTAAAGGACATGATGTTGGAATGAATACGCCTGAAACTGAAGTTCAGAATATAAAAGATATTACGGAATGGATTGAGCTGCATAATAAGTAAATTTAATCAACAAGAAAAATAAACACCCATACTAAGGATGGATTATTTTAATTCGATTTAAAATGTCTGAAGATACAAAATACAATTACCCGAACAGGCTTTCAATATTTAGATTTTTTCTGGATGCTGAAGGAGTACGTAGAAATCCAATTCCGTTTCATAAAAGATATTTTGATCAGTTTGGAGATTCTTTTTCGCTTAAAATAGGTGTTTCTAAGCATATAATATTATCGAGGGATAATGAAATTGCCCAATATATTTTACAGAAAAACCAAAAGAATTATCATAAATCCAAGTTTCAATCCGTGTATCTTTCTAAATATTTAGGAAAAGGACTGTTGACCGTTGATGGAGATTTTTGGCTAAAGCAAAGAAGACTTATTCAGCCTGCATTTCACAAGCAAAAGATGAATCAATTGGTAGAAAACATGAATCAAACGATTGCTTCAGAATTAGAAGCTTTGGTTGAAGATAAACCAATTGATCTGTTTCCTGTCATGAGCCAGCTTGCGTTTAATGTTGTGGCTAAATCATTATTTCAGCTTTCGATTTCTGATGAAAAATTAAATCGGATTAAATATATTATTGAGGAAGTTCAGAATTTCTTAATTAAAGAAATCCGACTTCCGCACAAAGCATGGTGGTTTTCGTTAAGCGGACAAGTTAAAAGACATCTCGAACTTGCCGAAGAAAATAATCAAATCATTAAGGAAATTATAGAAGATAGGGTTTCCTCAAATACAGAAATTAACGACCTGCTGAATATGCTTCTGGAAACCCGATATGAGGATACAGGAGAAGGTATGTCTGTGAAGCAATTAGTTGATGAAATTAAAGTGCTCTTTATTGCAGGACATGAAACAACAGCAAATGCTTTGACTTTTACGCTTCATCTTTTAGGTACGCACCCTGAAATACAGCAAAAAGTATTCGATGAAATTGTGGCAATTGAATCACAAACTAATGATATAGTGGAGCAACTTCAAAAAATGACATATACAAATGCAGTTTTAAATGAATCAATGCGCTTGTATCCTCCAGCCTGGATTACCGATAGACAGAATGTTACGGATGATATACTTGCTGGTTATCATATTAAAAAGGAAACACTAATTGGGGTTTCTTTTTATGAGTTGCATCGAAATCCAAAATACTGGGAAAATCCGGATGAATTTATTCCTGAAAGATTTCTTGGTGAACAGAAAAAACAGTCGATGCAATACTTCTATCCTTTTGGAGCAGGACCAAGAATGTGTATTGGCTCGGGATTTGCTATTTATGAAATGTGTTTAACACTTGCTCATATTATTAAACAATATGTGATTAAATCCAGCAATGCTAGTGTGAAGTTTAATCCCTTAATTACATTAAAACCAGTTGGTGTAGAAGTTTCATTCTGTAAAAGATGACAATTAATGCTAAAGAAACATATTCGAAATTTATAAAATCCGAAGCAAAACGACTCGGTTTTCTTTCTTGTGGGATATCTAAAGCTGGATTTCTGGAAGAGGAAGCACCACGTCTTGAAAAGTGGCTGAATAACAACCATCACGGCCAAATGGCCTATATGGAAAACTATTTTGACAAACGGCTAGACCCTACTTTGCTTGTAGAGGATGCAAAGAGTGTTGTGTCGCTTTTATTAAATTATTATCCGGAAGAAACCCAAAGTCAGGAGAGTTTTAAGATCTCTAAATATGCTTATGGCCAGGACTATCATTTTGTTATTAAAGAAAAACTAAAAGAATTTTTACATTCCATTCAGGAAAATATTGGTGCTGTTTCCGGTCGTGCTTTTGTTGATTCAGCACCTGTTTTAGACAGGGCCTGGGCGGCTAAAAGTGGTTTGGGCTGGATTGGTAAAAGCGGTAATTTACTCACTCAAAAAGTGGGGTCTTTTTATTTTATTGCTGAACTTATCCTTGATTTGGAGTTAGAATATGACCATGCTACTACTGATCATTGTGGTTCTTGTACAGCATGTATCGATGCTTGCCCTACACAAGCAATTGTTGCTCCTCATGTAGTCGACGGAAGTAAGTGTATTTCTTATTATACAATCGAACTTAAAGAAAATATTCCGTATGAAATGAAGGGCAAATTTGATGAATGGATGTTTGGTTGTGATACTTGTCAGGATGTTTGTCCGTGGAACAGGTTTTCGAAACCACATTCGGAGCCATTATTTAATCCAAATTCTGAATTGCTTTCTTTTTCTAAAAAAGACTGGATAGAAATTACCGAAGAAACTTTTCGTGCAGTTTTTAAAAACTCCCCAATTAAAAGAACCAAATTTGAGGGTTTAAAGCGAAATGTCAAATTTTTGGAATAATTTTTTTATATGTTTTAACTTGTTTTTTAGGTGTTAAAAACAACATTTTCTACTTTACTTATACTTGCTTTTTTTGTAAGATTTTTATGTTTTTGTCTTCAAGTCTTCAATATGCTGACAATACATTAAAAAATTAAGAATTTTCTACGGTTTTATTACCGAATAGTTATGTTTTCTGTCATCTAACGTTAATTTTAGTCGTTAAAAAGTGTAATTCAACGTTTATCCGTGTAGTTTAACGACTAAACTAGTTAGTACATAGGGGTTTGCATATTTTCGCGGCTCCAAAACTACTAATTTAACTAAGAGACATTTTTGTGTCTTGCGCCTGATGATATTTATGGTTCAAACGCTACATTATTTTTATAAAGATTTTGAAAAAACTTTTTTCGACAATCTAAAATCTATCCCGTCCCTTTTTTCGTATCTCGTCTATAATCTGAAAACCGATTTAAGGAATTCAGCTATAATTTCTATTGCTCAAATTAATACCGAGTCTGTTTATGTATAACTCTACTTTTAATGGGTTTAAAATTTTTAAGCCTAATCTTATTATTTTATTTTTTTTATTAATTGGTTATAGTGCTTCAGCTCAATTTTACACCAAACATTATATCGCTCCGGCTCCCTGGCAGTACTTTAGTAAAGCCAATGAAATTGTAATCGCTACAGATTCTGAAACCAGGATAACAATAGAAATATTAAAAAGTGACGGTACATTAGTGACAAACTCACTGACTGCTATTAAAGGTGATCCGGCAATTTATCGATTTGCAGGGCTTCCAAAAGCAGCACCTGCATATACATTAAGTACTGTTTTGAATGCAGCGGGTCTAATAGTTACAGGAAGTAAACCAATATCAATAAATTTAAGAAATATTGCTTCTGATGCTTTAGGAGGTGATGGAACTGATAAGGATATTAAAGGAAATGCTGCATTAACAAGTTTTGGCGATGCGGGAATAGGCATTAGATACAGAGTAGGATATTATAGAGACGGATCGCTTGGCAATTTTAGCAGTTATGGAGATCAGCGTCCAATTTATAGTATCATGGCGATTAGTAATGGTACATCAGTAAAATTAAATAATGTTGTAACTACAACCTTAAATGCTGGTCAAAGTTATTTGTTTACGGCGCCAATTGGGACTTTAGTAGAATCTTCAAATCCAACTGTTATGAATACATCGGCTGCGATAGATACGCCTGATGGTTGTGGAGATGGGGCATTCAATCAGATTCCTCCTGAATCAGTTCTGGGAACCGAATATTTTCTTGAGCGGGGAACAGGAAATAATACAGCAGAACAGACTACAGTAGTAGCTACAAAAGACAATACAGTTTTAACAGTAGAAGGATATTCAGCTACCGGAACATTAGTGTCAACAAAAACGGTTACTTTGGCACAAGCAGGAAACTTTTATACTTTTATAAATGGTGTTAAAGATGTAAGTTTTACTGCATCTCATATTCTGGCTGATAAAAAAGTTGCTGTTTATTCAGGGACTGCACAAAAATGTGAGGTTGATATTTCGACAATAGCACCAGTGTCTGAGTGTGGAGGATCTAATTTTATAGAAACAGCAAAATTTAGAAATTATGGTACCGGAACATTAGATTATTTTGGGTATATTCTTTTACGAAGTGCTTCAGAAATTGTTACTGTAAACGGAAATAATATTGCAAATATAGCCGGTGTTGGTGCTCGTTATCAAATAGGTTCAACGGGTTGGTATTTAATTAATTTTAATAGCAAGCAAATTGGAGGCCCAGATGTTCTTTCTATTGCAAGTAGTGCTAAATTAACAGTTTCGATAGTGCAGCAAGATGGTGGGTTTTCGATGGCTGGATTTTTCTCTAATTTTGCTGCTCAGCCGGAAGACCCTACAATGACCTACGTTGCTGGCGGTGGATGTACCAATAATACAGCAACATTAACAACGCCTACCGGTTTTGAACCTTACCAATGGTATTATAATGGTACCGCAATAACAGGTGCAAATTCAAATTCATATACAGCTACTAAAACAGGATCATATTCAGTTGCTTCAACTTTAGCTTGTGGCGTTCAGGCACAATCTAAACCTGTGAGTGTTACTTTATGTACAGACTTAGGGGTTACAAAAACAGTTGATAATGCTACACCGTGTGTAGGATCTAATGTAGAATTTACGGTTAAATTAAGTAATTTAGGTGTTAATAATGCTACGGGAGTTTCTGTTAATGATTTACTTCCATCTGGTTATGCTTTTGTTAGTGCTACGCAGTCAATCGGAAGTTATAATTCAGGAACCGGAGTTTGGAGTATTGGAGATGTAAATGGAGGAATTGTAGAAACCTTAAAAATTATTGCTAAAGTAAATGCTACGGGAAATTATACCAATACCGCAGCATTGCCAGGTACAACAACAGATAGTAATCCGGCAAATAATTCGGCTAGTATTTCAACAACACCTAATCCATTACCCACTCTTGTTATTAATAATCCGGCAGCAGTTTGTTCACCATCAACAGTAAATTTAACACTTCCGGCAGTAACGGCAGGAAGCTCGGCAAATTTGACTTTTACATACTGGACAAATTCAACTGCGACTACTTCCTACACTACACCAACATTAGCTACTACAGGAACATATTATATTAAAGCTACTACAGTTGCAGGTTGTTCAGATATAAAACCAGTAGTTGTGACGGTAAATCCAACACCGGCAGCTCCAATCGCTTCGGCGCAGACTTTTTGTTCAGTTGAAGGCAAAACAGTAAATGATTTAGCGGTAACATTAGCTACAGGTGCAACAAAAAAATGGTACAACGCCAATACAGGCGGAACAGCTTATGCAGGAACCGAGTTATTAACTACGGGAACTTATT